>JABMPE010000255.1 GCA_013203845.1 Rhodopirellula sp.
AATGTGTGGGAGTGGTGCAGCGACTGGTACGACGGCGACTGGTACACTCAGCCGCCGATAGATGATCCGCGTGGTCCGGACTCGGGCTCGTCGCGGGTTTTGCGGGGCGCGTGCTGGAACTACGACGCTTCCTACTGCCGTTCCGCGTGTCGCGGCGGCAACGATCCCGCGTTCGGTAGCAACTTCTGCGGCTTTCGGGTGTTGTGTGAGTTTTGAGCGAGTTCCCGAGTCGTCCTCGTTTTCAATCTCCCCCACCGACCCTGTGTCGGTGGAACTATGATCGGCCGCTACCATTCTGCAGGCGGGCTAATGAACCGGCCTGCCGAATAGAACTCTCCCGCCTGGAAGTCGCGATGCAGCCACTGTACACGCCGGAGAACTGTCACCTGGCGTTTCAGCTCCGCTGGTCACTGGCTTTATTCGAGCGGCAGCCGTTACCGGACGTCGACACCTGGCGAGATCGCCTGGCCGTCGCAGTCGAACGCGACGGCGTAAGACTGCTGGAAGTCTCGTTCGAGTCGCCGAAGTCCTGGCTGCTGCTGTTGAGCACCCGTCCGGATGTCGCTCCGTCGTTGATTGTGAAATCGGTCAAAGGCCGGCTGCTGCGCCCAAAGTCTCCCAGGCATTCCAGCGGAATCTCTCACTGAAGAAAGGACATCGACTGGCAGTAATCGGTCTGCTGCCAGATCACCTGCACGTGTTTGTGGGAGTGACTCCCGCCGAATCTCCACAGGACGTGGCACTGTCCTGCCTCAACAACCTGGCCTTCGCTCACGGGATGCAGCCAAAGTTCTCGTTCGGCTGCTATATCGGCACCGTCGGTCCGTACCACATGCAGGCCATCCGCCGCCGTCTCTGAGCTTCCGGGTTGTTGGTGGAGACGCTCGTCCTTCTGTAGCGGCCGGTCATGATTCCACCGCCACAGGGTCGGTGGGGGAGGGAGAGATCAGAGGACAGAGAGACAGAGTTCGAAAAAAAGGACAACTCGGGAACTCGCTCAAAACTCACACACCACACGGAAACCGACGACGGGACCACGGTCCGAGGGATCGCTGAAACTGCGGTGCGCGGAACGGCAGTAAGAAGCGGTGAGGTTCCAGGGACCGCCCCGCAGAACACGCGACGAGCCAGAGCCGGGACCAACGGGATCATCCACCGGCGACTCGCCGGAAGAGTACACGCCGTACCAATCAGCGCACCATTCCAAAACATTGCCGTGCATGTCATACAGACCGAACGCGTTCGCAGCGTAAGAACCCACCTGACTGGTTCGCTTAAGGTACGGGCCATCCGACGTTGTATACGGGTACGGATAATTCCCATTGCAGTTTGCCTGCATACCGTTCAATTCCGAACCAAACCAGAACGGTGTCGTCGTTCCGGCGCGGCACGCGTATTCCCATTCCGCTTCCGTCAGCAAACGGTACTTCACACCCGACTCACCAGACTGCTGCTGCAGCTTGCCAGAAATTGCTCAGCGTCGGCCCAATTGACGACCTCTATCGGATGACGACTCATATCCTTTCCATCTGCATTCGCTCCGAATAAACGAGCGATAAATCCCGCCTTGAAGTAACTCGGATTCGAACTGACTACCTTTTCGTATTCGCGCTGCGTGACAGGAAAGCAGCCGCAGTAGAACGGCTTTGTGATCCGCACGCGGTGCTGCATCTCGTCGTCTGAATGTCCCTTTTCGCTGTCCGGCGAGCCCATGAGAAACTCGCCCGGCGGGATCAGGCGGAATTTCATGCCGATGGAGGTCTCCCATTCAACGGGGCGTTTGAGAAATTCCGCCCACTCTTCCTGCCGACGACGTGCTGTATCGGCGTCGAACGGAGCCACCAGCAGGGGTGGAGCTTTCGCTGGCAGCGTTTCGAGCAATTCCTGCATGTCGATTCGATCAGGCGTGAGTTCCAGAAGTTCGTTCACACGCGACCGCATGCCAGACAGACGCATGGATTGCACCGCGGCGGTGATCTCACTTTCCAGTTCCCGCACACGGTCACGACGACTGACGGCTGTCTGGTAGAGATATTCGTCCCGCAATTCCTCAGAGAATTCCGAGAGAATCTCAGCAGCGGCCGCGTAATCGTGAGCTTCGTCCATCAACTGCCGTGCTTCGCGATGCGCAGTGTCTGCGCGAGTCTGCATCGACCGCACATGATCCGCCAGTCGCGAACCACTGTCCGGCCGCGGTGGTTTCGTCGGAGGTGGTGTCGTGGTCGACGCCTGATCGACTGCCATTTCTGAAGCTGGTTCTGCGTGATCCGCGACGTTGATGGAATCAGCAACGCTCACAACTGCCAGTGCATCGACGAATTCGGTGCAGGTTCCAAATCGATCGTCGCGGTCTTTGGACAATGCCTTCAGCAGAGCCGCGTTTACGGAACCCGGGACGTCGGAAATTGATTCGACAGGTTCGTTCAAAACGCACTCACGAAGCTGGAAGGGGTCCGCGACTTCGAACGGCAGACGATCGGCAAGCAGTTCATACGCGACGACGGCCAGGGCGTACTGATCCGTACAACCGTCCTGGAACTGGCCACGCCATTGTTCGGGAGCCATGTATGGCCGCGTGCCGGACGAATCCATCTCGACCTGACTGACGCGCGAGACGCTCATCCGCACCTGTTCGACCAGACCGAAGTCGACAATCTGCACGCCGCGCCCGTCGGCTCCAATCAGAATGTTCTCCGGCTTGATGTCGCGATGGATCACCGCCTTCGTGACTTCCGGATGAATGGCACTCGGATTGTGCGCATAGTCCAGTGCTTCAGCGACCGGACGCAGGATGCGGACGAGTTCTTCGACGGGAAACTTACCGTGCTCATCAAAATACTGATCTCGATAGTCGACCAGCGTCAGGCCGTCGATGAACTTCATGCCGAGCACCTGCCCGAACGACGGGAACTCTTCGAGAAAGTACACGGGGCAGATATGCGGATGCTGGAGCGCCTGCACGGCGCGAAAAGTCTGCACGACGCGTCGCATCTCCCGCGAACTGTCCTGCACTTCCGACGGTAGAAACTTCAACGCCACGTGCGCATCCCGAGTGGCATCAAACGCCTTCCACACCTCACCCATCCCGCCCTTGCCGATGGCTTCGGTCAACGTGACCTGCCCCAGCTTCAGCCCACTGCGAAGCAGCGGACGACCGGTACGAGTAGGCAGTGATCCTTCAGATTCAAATCGCACGACGATGGCACCTTTGAAATGATCGAATGGATTATCGAAATCAACGGGAAACTGAAGCAGCTAAATGACTGGCCGCTGCTCGGCCTGGGGACGTCACCCGACGCGGGGTCGGTGGGGAGAGAGTTCAGACAAACGTGAGACAGAGTTCAAAAAAGGACGACTGGGGACAAAACTCACAACTCACACAACACCCGAAAACCGTAGTCGGAGCCACGGTACGCGGGGTGGGTGTTGCAGCGAAACGCGGAACGGCACCCGGGAGCGAGGCTGTACCAAGAGCCGCCCCGCAAAACCCGCGACGAGCCCGAGCCAGGACCAACCGGATCTTCCACCGGCGACTGCCCGTACCAGTCCGCGTCATACCAGTCAGAGCACCACTCCCAAACATTGCCGTGCATGTCATACAGACCAAACGCGTTCGCAGCGTAAGAACCCACCGGGCTCGTTCGCTCCAGGTACGGGCCCTTCGACGTTCCATTCGGGTACGGAGAACTCCATTCACAGTTCGCCTGCTTTCCGTTCAGATCACCAGCGAACCAGAACGGCGTCGGCGTCCCCGCACGACACGAATACTCCCACTCCGCTTCCGTCAGCAGACGATACTTCCCACCCGACTCACCGGACTGCAGCAGCAGCTTCGCCAGAAACTTCTGAGCATCGTCCCAGCTCACCTGATCGACCGGAAACTGTGAACGGTCCTGACCAGAGACGGACTTGAAGAAACTCGGGTTCCTGTCCATCACGGACTGATATTCGGCCTGCGTCACGGGATACACGCCGCAGTAGAACGGCTTTGTGATCCGCACCCTGTGCTGCTGCTCGTAAAGAATTCGTTTCGGCTCGTCTTCGGGTGAACCCATCAGGAACTCGCCCGGTGGGATCAGCCGGAATTTCATCCCGACCGAGTTCTCCCACTCGACCGGCTTCCCCAGAAACGCGGCCCACTGTTCCTGCCCGCGTCTCGCCGTTGCCGCATCGAACGGAGCCACGAGCAACGGTGGCTGCTCTGGGCGGACCGGTTCCTGCGGCAGAATCGCCAGTAGCTGCTGCATCTCCAGGTGCTGAGGTTGCAGTTCGAGCAGTTCCTGCACCGGTTCCCGTAGATCGTCCAGGTGGGCCTCGCGGGCACGCGGCTCAATGAACGCCAGCAATTCCGCAACGCGGTCGCGTTTCCTGCGTAGTTCATCCAGACGCGACTCATCACGCAGGTGCTTCGGGATTTCCTCTAAAAGCCGCACGGCTTCGGCAAAATCCTGCCGGTCTGAAACCAGTTCTTCTGCCGCCGACTTTGCCCCCTCCGCCCGCGACTGGAGTTCCCGGATGGCTTCGACGATACCAGTGCCCGAAGGTGACGATGACTGGTCCTGGTCTGGTTGAGAAACCGCTGACTTCTCCTGCGAAGCAGGCATTGTCGACGTGGTATCAGTCAAATCGGATAATGTGGCAGCGAACTCACGCAGGCTGCCGAAGCGGTCTTCCGGTTCGTATTCCAGGGCGGTGAGGATTGCTTCCCGCAGTGCATGCGGGATGCGTGATTCCCGCATGCCGCGCACCGGACGGCCTGTGACGATCTGATGCAGTGTCGCGCCCAGACTCCACTGATCACTCGCCGCACTCGCCCGACGCGGATCAGCCGACTGCTCCGGCGCCATGAACTCAACCGTGCCGAGCACGGCGTTCGTTAGTGTACCGCCGGCGGAGTTCAGTGATTCCGTCTCCAGTTCGATGCGTACCAGTCCGAAGTCCGTCAGGTAAGGAACATCCCGTTCGTTCAGCAGAATGTTGGCCGGTTTGACGTCGCGATGGATGACTCCAGCATCGTGAGCGGTTGCCAGAGCGTCGGCCACGCAGGCAATAATCGACGCGGCGCGTGGGGCCGGCAGCGGACCTTCGGCCTGAAGCAACTGCTGCAGGTTCTGCCCCTCGATCCACTGCATCACCTGATACAGACCGGTCGCGTCTTCATCCAGGTCATACACCTGCACGATGTGCGGATGCTGCAGCCCGGCGACGACACGCGCTTCGCGCCGGAAGCGACTCAGCAGCTCCGGACTGGCTGCCAGTCCGGGATGAATCCGCTTGATCGCCACCAGCCGTTCCAGACGTCGATCAAGAGCCTTCCAGACCTGTCCCATGCCACCCGCACCGGCTTCACCCAGAACTTCGTACCGGTCGTTTTCTGGAACAGGACCGACAGCCGTGTCGGAGCCTGGTGGCAATCGTGGCTCCGCCGGTGATTTGGCCCTTGTGTGCAGATCCCCACGGTCCCGGGACGGCATGTGCTTCTGGTCAGACATGTCATTAAACCTTCGCGGTCAATCAGAGTGATCAAGCGTTTCGCCCAGCAGTTTGCAGTTCTGTCATCGCCTGTTCAATCCTCAGGTCGAAGTCGGCATCCGTGTGATGCTGATTTCGATCACCGTTCGGAACTCGCCGCACCGGCTGGTTCTGCGATTTCAGTTGCCCGTTTCGGTTGGCAGTGGCATCCAGTCCGGCTGTCAGCTGAGCCAACGCGGAATCATCCAGCATGTCCGTGCCGTCCAGCTGTGTGGAAGTCGCGTCCATGACCAGGCTCAGCATCTCTTCCTGCATGGAAGACTTTTCGATCGCTTTGGACAGGTCCAGCTGCATTCGGCGGATATCTTCCGTCGATGCACCTCGCAGGATTGAACCAGTCAGTTCATTCATCCCGGACAGGAAGTCAGACGTCGCCGCGACTTCGTTGCGCCGCATGTCCAGCGTGTTCAGCTTCAACAGATACTGTTTCCAGCGTTTCTGCGTCTGCTGAGACTGCAGGTACCCGCCCGTCAGTTGCCGGAACTGCTCGTCATCACCCAGTTTGTAGGCCTGTTTAGCCAGTCCGTAGTATTGATCCGCGTTCCGCTCACACTGCTGCAGAAACTTCTGAATCCGCAGCTTCGCCTGGCGAAACCGCAGTTTGGAATCCAGTTCCCGATCTTCCGTCGATTGAAACAGTCCGAAGAAGGCCATGTTGAGGCTCCTGTGAGTTGAGAGTGAATGGTTGAAAGTTGAGTGCCGCAGTCGTGGAGCGAGAGCTTGATTCAGCGAGCAGCCCAGCGATCAAATCGCTGAATGATTTCCGGTGTCGTTTCAGGGCGGGCGTGAACGAGCGCGGTCTCGACGTCCTGGCGGCTGATTGGTCGCACGCGGACCTGCCACCGGGCGATCTCTTCGCGGCCACGTGCAGCAACGTCCGGCAGGTCCGGATTGGTGTCGGCGATCATGGTCTCGATCAGCACCTTGGCCAGACGTTCCAGTTCTCTGCCCGACATGCCGTCAGTGCGAGCGGCCAGTTCAGAGAACGGCAGCTCCAGCTGATAGCCGCGACCTGCGAGTTGTCGTTCCAGAATCTGCTGCCGGGCCGCTGTGTCGGGCAGCGGGATGTATACCTTCCGCTCGAACCGACTGAGAGTCGCCGGGTCCAGCAGCCACGGCGTGTTCGTCGCAGCGATCGTCATCACGTGCCGGTCGGAACGTTTGTCGTTCAGGCCATCAAGTTCGGTCAGAAAACTGACCAGCACCTTGCGTTCGGCTCCCGAGTCGCTGCTGTCCCGATCGCCGAACAACGCATCGACCTCGTCCAGAAACACAACCGCCGGAGCGTTCGACCGGGCTTCGTCATACAGAGCCTGGATCAGTTTCGACGACTCGCCGAAATACTTCGACATCAGGTCACCGACTTTGACGCTGTAGAAAGTCGCGTCCAGTCCGTTGCTCGTCGCTGCGGAGAGCAGCGTCTTGCCACAACCAGCCGGTCCGTAGAACAGGATGTTCCGTACCGGCAGAAGTTCCACCCCGGACGGTGCCTGAGCGAGACTCAAGGCGAACGCGTCCTGAATGGATCGCTTCGTCGATTCCAGACCGGCAATTTCGTCAAACGTGACGTCGGACCGGTGAATCAGTCGAGCGGCGGATTCGCGGTACTCGTCGACAAAGTCCACCTGTTCGGTGGCGTGCTGGCTGCCCGAACCCGACGCGGTACGCCGGTTGCTCTCACGGGCCGAAGGCTGTCGCTGTTTCGCCGTTTCTCGCAGCTGGACGGTTTCCCGCAGCCGAGTTGCCAGATTGCTAAATTCTTCCGCCGAGTTCACACGCCGCTGACGCTCACTGTCGGTGGTGGCGGCTTCGGCGTAACTCTGAGCATGCTCGGCGGCTTCGTCCCACGCCTCGGCGGCGGCGGACAACTGTTGAGCACGCTGCAGCCGACGGGCTCGATCGATGGCTCCATCCACCAGACTGCGCAGGCTGCGACTCAAATCAACACGCATGGAAGTACCCTTTCAGCACAAACGGTTCGGAAAACCCCGACGGGAAAGGACCGGCAGTCAAACGCTGCCGGTCGTTCCCGATGTCGCTGGCGGTCCGCTGGAAAAACAACGCGGACTCACAGGGACTCCGCCCGCTCAAGATTGCGAGCGGAAGCGGCGTGCAGCGTTTCATCCAGTTGACGCAACTCGTCGCCGATGGCACTTTCGGTGCCGGCAGAAGCGGCGTGGTTCATAGCCTCGACAATCGCCAGCGTGTCTTCATCCTCACTCGGCACGCCGTAGACGCTTTCGGCGTCGTCCAGCGAGTTCAGCAGACCGGTGAAGCGTTCCATCTGAAACTGACCTTCGATCGTCGCGTCTTCGACGTACGACTGCAGTTCTTCCAGGTCCATCTTGCTGATCAGGCCGTCCATCCCCAGATCCTGCAGGATGCGGCGATTCTCTTTGAGCTGAGCCAGCCCGTTGATCACCCGCAGATTCTTCGAGATCAACGCTAGCTGTTTGTCGCGAGCCTGAATCTCACCGTCAAATTCCTTGACCTTGCGGGCAATCTGCACTTTCTGACGGTCCGAACCACATTCGACGCCCTTGCGGAAGAACTCCGCCTTCTTCTGCTCCATCTCTTCAATGGCCCGCCCGATGAGCGTTTCGTTCTGCTCGATGCGAATCCGCTCGCGGCGGAGATCCTCGGACGAGACGCTTTCAAGCGTCTGCTGAGGCGTCTGCGGCTTCCGCCCCCATGACAGAACGTTACGAAATTTGACAAACGTGTTCATGGCAAGTGCTCCAAACGGCGACCCCGTTGCCGAGGTCAGGACTGAGAAAAACGGTCAACGCCTTCTCAGTAAGCCTGTTTGAAGCACGCGCTTGCGATTAATTTCGCTGATTCTTCGATCCTTGGTGCTATTTCAGTACGAGCACGACGCGAAACCCAGTCTGCTCAAGATCTGCGTCTGTGTGGCCTCCGCGAGAGGCGGAACGAAAGGCTTCTTGATAATCATGAAACCCACCACCGCGGTAAACATGACGTTCTCCAGACGAAGGCCCCTTCGGGTCATTCACCGGTGACACCGCATACCAGTTTTCAGCATACCAGTCCGAGCACCACTCGCGTACATTTCCATGCATATCGTACAGTCCCCAACCGTTGCACTTCTTCGTGCCAACGTCCGACAGGAATGTTGAGTAGCCAAAGCCACCGATGTATTCGTCCATACCCGACTTGTCGTTGCCAAAGCAGTAATAGGACTGGGTGCCGGCACGACAGGCATACTCCCATTCTGCCTCTGTCGGCAGCCGGTATTCTTCGTTCTCACGATTGCCTAGCCTGTGGCAGAACTCTACTGCGTCACTCCAGTTTACATTTGTGGCGGGGGCTCCACCGCTGACGATCTCCTCAATGTCCCCCCCATTGCTCATGACTGAATCCCACTGGTATTCAGTGACTTCTGTGGTCTGCAGGTAGAATTGTCGGGTGATTCGCACCTTGTGCTGCGGGCGCTCGCGGTTGAGGCGATATTCGTCTTGATCTGGCGACCCCATAAGGAACTCGCCCGCTGGAATTAGACAGAAGGACATCCCCAGAGAATTCTGACGCTCCATGGGTACCCCAAAAGTGACTGCAGCAGACTCCTGAAGTTTGTGAGCCGCAATCTCGGCAGACTGTGCGTCAATTCTAAGTGGAGCATTTTTTGAGTACGACGTGGTAAGCATGAATATGAAGGAGATTATGATTGCAATACCAATTCCAATGAAGAAAAGAAAGTTGCGCAGATGGCGAGCCTCTTCTTCCTCACAGGCCTCATGGGATGCGGACTGTTTGTGCTTCGGTGCTGACCGGTCAGTGGAGCCTGCCTGAGCCTTCCAGATACATTCGGCACGGGCCATCGATTCCCATTGGTCCCAAGGATAACGCCCCTGTTGTGCAAGCAACCGTGACATGCGACTCCAGCCGCCCAATGGCAATGTGGTAGAATCGCCGGAACTTTCACCGAGGCCGATCATTTTAAGCAGCTCATGCAGGTCGGCAGTGCAAGCGTCATTGAGGGCGCCCTCAGTCCCTTCACGACGACCGGCAAGCCGGCCAAGCTCCGTGTCTCGCGTCTCGTTGTATTGCTTACGGGCTCGATTCATTGCTTCAACAGCGTTCTTAACGTGCTGAAGGCGTATAACCGTTTCCAGTAAAACGCTGACGTCTGTGTCATCGTCAGCCAACTGCTGTAGTTGCGCAGAGTCGATGGTCGACTTGGTTCTAAGGACTTCATCCAACCGTCGACGCAAAGCTTCTTTTTCGATTAATGGGTCACTTTCTAATTCTTCAACGGCAGCATCGTGCTGCGTCTCAACTTGCCGAAGTGTTTCCTGATGCGGGCGCAGGGCCGGATGGATTTCCAGTTTCAGGTCGGCAATGGCCTGATCAAGGTCTTCCAGTTGAGCACGCAGTCGCAGGATTTCTTCCGGGATCGGCGGCAGGCCGGGAACTTCCACCTGAGCAAGTCGGCGTTCTCGAAGTTCGACCACGATCTGCCCCAGGTTCACGTTGCTCAGGTCAACGGGCACGGCTTCCCGCTGCCGCGGTGTGGCGTTCTCAGTCACCATTCCCGAGACGCGTTCGACATCTGCCAGCATCATTGCCATGTCGGAATAGCGGCTGTCCGGACTGGCCGCCAGCGAGCGTTTGATGAGCGAATCAATCTCACGCGGAATTGCGCCCTGAGTTTCACTCGGCATCGGGAAGTGGCCGACGGGGAGCTGGCCAGTCAGCAGTTCGTACAGCACCACGCCCACGCTGTAGATGTCCGCCCGATGATCGACCGAGCCCGCGTCCCGCTGCTGTTCGGGAGCCATGTACTGAAATGTGCCGAAGCCCTGACTGGTCGCGGTGAACTCGCCCACTTCCAGCAGTTTGGTGATGCCGAAGTCGGCAATGCGGGCGTGCCAGCAGTCGTCGTCCGTTTTCTCCAGCAGGATGTTTTCCGGTTTGATGTCGCGATGAATCGTCAGGCGATGCGCGTAAGCCAGCCCCGCACAAACCTGCCGGCAGATTTCCAGAGCATCGGCGACAGTGAATACCGGTGCGGCTCCCACCTTCTGATCCCGCTGCCACTGTCGCAACGTCTTACCCGGCGCGAGTTCCATCGCGATGAACAGGACGTGCTGTTCCGGCCACTCGTCAACATCGATCGTCTTGACGATGTTGGGATGCCGCAGGTCCTGAGCCTTGGACTCCTTAAGAAACCGCTCACGAGCTTCCGGACTGCTCAGCAGTTGCGACTTCATCACTTTGACCGCGCGAGGTTCCCGGCTGACTTCGTCAAAGACCTCATACACATCGCCCATCCCACCGCTGGCGAGGTGACGCACGACCCGATACCGCCCTTTGATAACCACACCATCGGACAGCAGCCCGCTCCTTGCGTCGGAAGCCTCGCCGACAGGCCGCGGCACCGTAGGAAAACTGGTGTCGAGTGGCACTGGCGTATCAAGCACCGGCTTCTGACCTGCCTGAGGTGGCCGCGTCGGCAGACTGCCGGATGTCTGAAATTCATCGTTGATCATCAAATCAAGCCTGGACGGTGTGTGTGAAGTTGAAGAGTTGCTTGCAATTCAGGTCGGAACCAGATGATTTGCCAGTCTTCCATGTTGACGCATTGACGTCCAGCAGGCCGAGTCTTCTGAAGAACACATCACCAGCGGCGTTCCTGATATGTCCGTCGGTAAGACTGTTTCCGATTCTGACTTGCTCCAGAGTGATTGTTTACTGATTGGTTGATTGCGACTACCGGATTCCTCGCGGATTAAATTGCCACATGGTCAGCCTCCAGGAACAAACACGACGTGCTGGCAGAAGTTACTTTCGAATTCAGCCTCACCTGTTTCGAGAATCAGGAGGCAGCCCTTCTGCAATTTCAAGCCGCCTGGACCGGCGACTTCGCAGGCCGAGCGAATCCTGAAGCCTGATTTGTCTTTGTACGGACCGAACTCGGGAATCAGATCATTGAGCGGTTCCCGGATGGCTTCGCGGGAAACGCGTTCGACGATCTGGTCTTTTGAGATGCGTTCCATCAGTCGGTCATCAATCAGGCTTAGTCGTTCCGGCACAGAACCGGGGAACACCATCTGCACCTGATGCCGGTCCAGGTATTCGGCCAGATTGAACGGGGCCGCCCGAAGCTGACGACTTTGCCAGACACCGTTGGCCTCATGATCGAAGTATTCCGTTTCCCGAAACATGATCCGCTCAAGCAGTCGCGCTGTGAGGATATCGCGACGAATCAGGCTCAAGGATTCTGTGCGGGTGTAGTAATTCCCAGGATTCCGCTGCTCCATCTGCAGATAGAAGTAGCAATCTTCATTGATCCCGAGCGGAGTCACCCGCACCCAGGTGTGCCGGGACGGCGTGGCGAACGCACACTGCGGAGTGTTCATGATGCAGCAGACAGGCAGAAGCAGCAGAACCGTTCTGCAGAAAAAGTGGAGTCGCTGATCGGCAGGCATGATGTTCCTCGGCTGAGTTTTCAGGATGATGCATTTACTCAATGCTGACGGGATGAGGACTGGTGGCTCTCCGGTGTAGCTCCGGTCACAGCAACTCCAACAGCATCAGGAATCAGATCGCAAGCTCACTGACTCTTGTGCAGTCAGGGTAATCAGCCGGTCTCTGGCAGCGTTGGCCCGTTTCATGAATCCAAAAAACACAAAGGGGCAGGTCGCAACATTGACGAATGGGATCACGAATAAAATAGCGGTGGCGACCGCCCAGTTATGACCAGCGGTTGGCTCATCAGCTTCAAGTTCTTCCCGACTTGCCCAGTCCAGTGACTTTGCAAGCCCAGGAAAGGCGTGAAAGGCCCAGAAGAAATTGAACAGCGGAACAAACATGAGTCCCACGGCGCGGCTCGGAGAGGTAAATCGATACTGACGAGGCGCGGCAGACCAGGAGCGTCCCAGCCATACCAATCCGAGGACTGTCAGCGAAAACACCAGGACTGCTCCGGAAATGGCCGACCCGGCAGCAGCGAATTCAATCGTCCGTTGGCGTTCCCTGTAGCGGTCTCTGGCTTCCTCTCGGCGGGTCCGTTCCTCATCAGTGAGATCGTCGTCCCAATAGTAGCTCGACTCCGGATAGGTGAATTCGTTCGAGACTGTGGCTACCCCACTTCCCGCAAGTCCCGTCAGGGCCAGTGCAAACAGGATCAGGACAACCTTAAAAGCAGAGACGAGACGGGTACCAGGCTGATGCGCGTATTCGAATTGCCGGTACGTTGGCTGCGGCCTTTCAGACGCTTTTTCAGTTGATGGTGTCAAGGGGACTGGCGAGGCAACAATGGATTGAACTCCGGAATCAGAGTTCGGTACCCTCGAAACTCGGGCCTCGCGAGCGAGGCCGCTACGGCGCATCAGTTCGTTCGCTTTGCGGATCAGCTTGCGGTTGCAGAAGATATAGATCGAGACGCCTTCCGCCACCCAGAAGACCAGGCCGCACTTCTTCACCGAGTAGTAGGTCTTCGTGATCAGCGGCAGAAACAGCAGCGCCACTCCGAACGTGCAGATCACAGAAAAAATGATGTTGATATAGAGGCCCAGCTTGCTCGGCTGATAAACGATCGCACTGTTAATGTCTTCCAGTTGCCCCTCCTGGTACAGAACCTCGCCGAACGAGCCGACACGCAGCGTGGCCACTCGGCGAGACGTGAGACACGCCAGGCTGTGCGATCCGAACCACCAGAAGCCGAGTTTTCCCATGTAACGAGCAAACAGCACTGGCTCGTCTTCGGGCAGGAACTGGCGAAACATCGTTTCGAGGGCCTGCGGATCATCTTCGCAGGCACGCATCAAGAGGTTGGCCGGGATCGGGCGCGAAGCAGGAACGGGTGAAGCGGTCGACATATGGAGAATCCTTGACGGAAGGTTTTTCCTGACTGGTAAGACAAAGTGACACGACTCAGATCACGACTCATCGGTCAGACGTTTCCAGAGACGGCCCAGCGGGCCAGGGTTGGGAGCGGCTGCCCACTCGTCAGGCGGAATCTCCGTGACGGAATGGTCGGTTGACGTCGATGTCTGGTGCGACGAGGGCGGCGCGGCAACAGGTGCGGGCCTGTCATCCTCACCAACTGCCCCGGCTGTGACCGACCCTGTCCCAATCGCGCGTAACGCCGCGGCAATCTGGGCCATGTCCGGATACCGCTCGTGTGGGAATTCATCGGTGGCCGTGGCGACAACTTCCCGGATGGCTTCGGGGATCCGGCTTTCTTGAAGTTGAAGCCGGCCCGTGGTGACGTAGTACAGCGTTTTGCCGAGACTCCAGATGTCACCGAGCACTCCGGATTGCAGATCGCTTTGTGAACCTTCCGGCGGCATGAAATGCGGTGTGCCGACGGCCTGCCCGGACAGCGTGATCCGCGACATGAGCGCCTGCGATGCGCCGTCGACAATCGCCAGGCCAAAGTCGGTCAGATACGGATGGTCGTTCGCTCCCAGCAGGATATTGTTCGGCTTGATGTCCCGGTGCGTGATCCCTTTCTGGTGAGCTGCGTGCAGGGCGTCAGCCACTTTTGCCAGTAGTCCTGCCGCACGGCCTGCTTCGAGCGGGCCTTCACTCTGTACGACTCCATTGAGATCCTGCCCGTCGATCCACTGCATGATCAGAAACGGACCTTCCGCGTCCTCGTCAAAGTCCAGAACCTGGACAACGTGTGGGTGCTGCAGCGCGGCGACGGTCAGAGTCTCGCGTCGGAACCGCTTGAGAAACTGCTCGTCGTTCGCCAGTTCAGGCAGGATGCGTTTCAGAGCCACGAACCGATTCAGTTGATCGAGGTTCTCCTGTTCGACCATCTGCTGGAACCGCTGATCCATCGCCTTCCAGACCGATCCCATGCCGCCAGCGCCGATCGGTTCGACAATTGTGTAACGCTCACTGACGGGAACCGGCACTGCGATCGGGGTCTCCGAGGTACGCTCACCCGCAACAAATTGCCGCGTCGGCTGGTCACCACCGCCACGCGATACAAAACGGTCTTCAGACATTGGTCGAGTTCTTTATCAGGGCAGGCAGGCTGCTGGTCAGGCGACTGAGGCTCTATCTGGACAGCGGGGCGAAAAGCAGTGTCTGATCGAAATCGGATTCACCGGTCGTCTGGCCTTCCTGCAGGATCAGCAGGCGGCCTTCAATGGCTTTTTTCCCGTCACGGACGAACGTGCTGAAGGACGACACAATCTGCAGACGTGCCGCTGAATCGGCAGGTTGCTGGACTTTGAATTTGAAGCCAGCGGGATGCATCCGGAGGCTCTGCTTTGACAGACGTACGACCGGTTTTCCGTCGGACTGGATTTCCACGATCTCACCATTGAGCAGTTTCCAGTTCTGCGGGACGGGTTCTGGAAAAACCAGCTCGACACGGTGCTGTCGCAGGTAGGCGGGCAGGTCCAGAGACGTTGTGACGACTTCCCGGCTGTTCCAGTCGTTCAATGTTGTGGTGTCTTCATACACGGTTTCACGCAGCGTGATTCGGTCTTTGATTTCGTGGTTGCTCGTGTCGCACCGAATCAACGCCACGGTCTCCGTGTAGCGATAGTGACTGCCGGTATTGCGGTATTCCATCTGCAGGTAAAAACAAGACTGGGCGTTGACACCCAACGGTGTCACTCGCACCCACGAGTGACTGTACGGCGTGGCGAACGCGGTCTGTGTGACCAGCAGCAGCACGCTGACCGCCAGCAGAAACATCAGCCGTCCGTGGTGAGAGATTCGAGTTACCATGATCATCACGTCCTTTCGAAGCAGGCATTGAAGGTTCGAATTGGTGGTTGGAGGCCGCACTGCTGCGCGGCCAAGGGGCTTCGCTCCCTGGAACCCCCAAAGAGAAAGAGAGAGAGCAGAGTTGTTTCAGAGAGCAGAGGTCAGAGAAACAGAGATCCAAAAGGACGACTGGGGACAACGCTTACAACTCTCGAACCACACGAAAACCGATGTAGTTGCGACGGAGCGAGGGATCGAGGTTGCTGCGGTACGCGCAACGACAGTCTCCAGCGACGTTGAGCCACGAGCCACCCCGGCAAACACGGGAAGAACCCGAGGAGGGACCACTTGGATCATCCGCACCAGATTGCGAGTACCAGTCTGCTGCATACCAGTCGCTACACCATTCAAACACGTTCCCGTGCTGATCGTGCAGCCCGAACGGGTTCACGCCGTACGAGCCCACTACACTCGTGCGATCCAGATATGGCCCTTTCCCTGTGCCGTAAGGATAGTTCCCGTCGCAATTGGCCAGTTTCCCATTCAGCTCGCGGCCAAACCAGTACGGAGTCGTCGTCCCCGCGCGGCACGCGTATTCCCATTCCGCCTCAGTTGCTAGACGATAGCGTCCAACCGATTCATTCGGCTGCGAATTCAACTGCTCCAGAAATTGCTGAGCGTCTTCCCAATTCACCTGAGCCACTGGAAATCGACTCGTGTCCTGTCCCGCAACCGAGTTGAATTTGCTCGGATTGCTGCCCGTCACACGCTGATACTCACCCTGAGTCACCGGATAAACTCCACAATAAAACGGCTTTGTAATCCGCACCTGGTGTCGCGTTTCATCGCTCGACCGTTCCGCCTCATCCTCGGGTGACCCCATCAGAAACTCTCCCGGCGGCACCAAACGGAACTTCATCCCGATCGAGTTCGACCACTCCGCAGGCTCGCCCAGATACGAGGACCATGCCTCTTGGTCACGTCGGGCCGTTGCAGCGTCAAACGGCGGTAGACTCGGATGCACCGGTGCGGTCGGCAGTGTCGCCAGCAGTTCACGCAATCGCTGGCGGTGAGGCTGCAGCTGCAACAGCTCTTCCACCGAACCACGCAAGCCAGCCAGTCGCATCTCGCGGACACCTTTTTCGATCCGCTCGTTCAGTGCCGCCACGCGGTCACGCTGCGCCTGCAGTTCCGACAGACGCGACCCATTACGCAGGTGTTGCGGAATCGTCTCCAGCAGACGCACTGCTTCCGCGTAGTCCTGCTGCTCGGACACCGCACGCTCCGCCTGAGCCACCGTCGACGACACTCGCGACTGCATCTCTTTCAGCATCCCCGCCCAGTCAGTCTCCTCCACCGGCTGCGGTGCGGGAGTTGTTTCCACATTATCGACAGCAGCCGCTGGTTCAACGGCGGCTGGACGAGAAACTGTGGTGGTGCCGGACAATCGCCTCGATGCGCCCTCACGCAACGCAGCGGCGAATTCCGCCATGTCTGCGTAGCGGTCCTCCGGGAACTCTTCTGTGGCCACAGTAACAACATCACGCAGCAGATCAGGAATCCGATCATCTCGGATCTGCAGTCGACCTGTTGTGATGTAGTACAGCGTTTTGCCGAGGCTCCAGATGTCGCCGCGGACGCCCGATTGCAGATCGCTCTGCGGTCCCTCGGGTGGCATGAACTGCGGAGTGCCCACCGCCTGACCGGACAGCGTGATCCGGGACATCATCGCCTGCGTCCCGGCATCCACGATCGCCAGCCCGAAGTCCGTCAGATACGGATGATCGTTGCCGCCCAGCAGGATATTGCCGGGCTTGATGTCCCGATGCGTGATGCTCTTTTCATGCGCCGCGTGCAGCGCGTCGGCGACCTTCGCCAGAATACCGCCTGCCCGTTGAGGATCGAGCGGGCCGTCCTGTTTCACCACCTCGCCCAGATCAGGACCGTTGATCCACTGCATGACCAGAAACGGCCCGTCCGCGTCTTCATCGAAGTCATGCACCGGCACGATATGTGGATGCTGCAATCCAGCAACGGTGACGGTCTCGCGCCGGAACCGCTTCAGAAACAATTCATCTCGGGCGTATTGCGGCAGAATGCGTTTGAGCGCCACGAAACCGGCCAGCTGACCGAGTTGTTCCTGCTCCGCCAGGGCCTGCAGGCGGCGGTGGCGAGCCTTCCACACCGTGCCCATCCCGCCCGCACTGATCTGCTCCACAATTTCGTAACGCTCACACACTGGAGCCACCAGCGGCAACTCCTGCGACGCCGATGGCGGATTATTGACGGGACGCTGTCTCGTGTTCAGATGGCCGCCATCACGGGACGGGTAGGATTCCTGAGACATCAGTCGGACTTTCTCTGAGGAGCACTACAGGAACGGAAATCAGTGATGTTGCCAGTGTTCCACACCAGCTCGTCAGTGTCCACTCACGCTGGCTTCTGTTGAGGTATTCCACGAAGTATCGCCGCACCTTCTGAACGGGTTCGACGACGGAGCGGCCTGAACTTCGAGCCCGCCGGTGTCTGAGACGTGGGCGGGCCGTCTGCATCTGGTTAAGACCGATTGCACTTTTGGCTTGCCGACAATCCGGTACGCATCGAAATAAAAATCGATTTCGGCAACGTCTCGCCTTTTTCAGGAGATTCTCAGCAAGTCACGAGTTGATTCCCGCTTATCTGAAGCTGTTCGATCCCCGAGCGCGTTTCCGGCAGTACCAGACCAGAAGGGACAACTTCGCGATGACCACCATCACGATTGATCAGACGATCCAGCCAGTCGTAACACGACGAGCCACCCCTTCGATGAAGGGCGACGGCCACTATGACGCAAACTGTGATCCTCAGCATGCGGATATTCTTCAGTCGCAGGATCTGCTGCTGGAACTCGCGGCTCAATGCCCGGAACCTGCGGACGGTCAGTCGTTTGTGCTGGCCGACTTTGGCTGTGGCCACGGTCGCACCTCCTGCCGAGCCTTCGAGCCCGTGGTGGGGATGCTACGCCGCACGCGACCTCACGTGACGGTGAACGTGTTTCGGAACGACCTGGCTTCCAACGACTTCAATGCACTGGCCCACCGTATCGAGCCAGGTCGTGTCGGAGGCGTCTATGAATACATGGCTCCTGGCTCATTCCACGATCAGATCCTGCCTGACAATAGTCTGTTTCTGGCAACATGTTTTTCAGCTCTGCACTGGTTGTCAGATTTGCCGGTAGAACGGGTTGCCGAGCATGTCACCCACGAAGCCAATGTTGAGGCGTATGGAGCTATGTATGCCGCTCACTGGCAGCGAGGCTGGCAGTCATTTCTGATCAGCCGCGCTGCAGAGCTGGTTCACGGAGGCCAGTTCCTGATCAGCTTCATTGCGAGATCTGAGACGAGTCACCGGGTTCACGCACCATTTGAGCTGCTGCAGCTCGCCGCTGAGAGTCTGGTCGACGACGGTCATCTGTCATCGAGTCAGATGGAACAGTTTCAGATTCCGATTCACCGGCCATTGCATGACGAGGTGCTGGCTCCTTTCGGGCCTACGGGCTTCGACACGTACTGCGGATTGCGCGTGGCACAGGTCGAAATCACGCGTCCGGTCTGCCCGTTGTTTGCTGACTGGCGTCGAGACAGAAACACCGAGCGTTACGCGTATCGCTACTCGGAATTCATTCGTGCGTTTACGGAGTCCGTTGTGCGAACGGGTCTGCTGAATGATGGCGGAAAGAAACGGATGGATGACGCGAGTGGATGTTCGCTGCTGGACTGTCTTTACGAGCGAATCCGCAGACTGATTCTGGCGGAGCCCGCACGTTTCACGCTGCGTCGGACGCGGATCACGCTGGTTCTGCAGAAAGTTTCGTCGGAAAGCACGTCGCTCGATCCAGCTTAACAGCAATCATCGCGGTCGATGCCGTCTGGCTTGTGGTGTTTATTAACCATTATTGCAGGAGTTAAGTCATGCTCGCTTTCGGATTTAGAACGTGGTGTCTGGTCGCCGTTCTGTTTGCAGGATTCGGCTATCTGGGGGCAGGGGGGATCACTCGGCTGCTGCCGTCGGAAGACGTTGACGTGCGGACGGAAATTGCACAGCGATGGGCACAGAAAGTATCGGTCAGTCTGCCGGAACTGCCGGATCGACCGCGTGTTGCTGTCGCCCGTGTCGTGAGTGATACGGAAGGCATTCTGACGCGTGAACTGCGAGACTGGATCGGTCGGCAGAACGTCCGGATGGTGTACGACGACTGGTGGCTGGAACCGGGGTATGTGCTGGGCGTCACTTCAGAGCCACAGTCAATGCACCATGCGTCGGATCGAATCCGGAAGGACAATGTTGACTACATCGTCTGTGCGAAGATCGATGAGTGGGTGACGTACCCGGCGTATCAGGCGAGGCTGGTCGGCACGATCGACATTCTTGATGCGTCGACGGGAGCATCGGTGTACTCCGGGAAACTGGCGTTGCCAGATGCCGGCAGGTCTGCAGGAAGCAGCGACCGTTCTGGTGATTCCAGTATCTCAACGGTCAAAATCGACTCGCGTCACCGGACGCCAGCCGCACAGACAGCGAAACAGCTCGATGCGAGTGCGCAATCGGTCAACAACGCTTCGCTGCTGGAAGAGTCCTTGCCACCAGCGTCAGCAGATCCTGTCCAGCATCTCGCGGCGATCTCGATGCCGTCCCCGTTACCGCTGACCGTCTGGCAGGGACTGACTGCATGGTTGATGTCGGTGATACTGCTGCCATTCGGAATGTCCGAACCGATCCGCCGCGTTCTGAAACGTCGATCAAACCGGGACAACGGGCTGTTACTGTTGTCGTGGATCGTACTGGTGATTCTGTCCGCATGGATGTTCTGGGGCTGGTCACTGAGTATCTTTCCGCTGATGCTCGCCCTGACACTCAGCTCGGGAGTGTCAGTCGCCTGGTTCGGTCTGGTCTGCAGCCGACTGACGTGAATCGAGGTCCGTTTTCGGCGATGTGTAATGCCTTCCGCCTGTATTGAGCCACATTCAGACGAGACACCACATGGACTACCAGCAACTCAAAGCACAGCTTCTGCGCGAACGGGCAACGGGCCAGATAGACCAGTCTGAGTTCGATGCGAGGATGCAGGCTCTCGACGAAATGCAGCGTCTGGAAAAATCGCCCCGGCAGCCGGACGAGTACAACCCATTGTTCGTTTCAAGCGGTGCTTTCGAGACACGGCAGCGGGATCTTCGGCCACCAGTTCTGGCTGCTGGCCTGGCCGTCGATCGCTTCGAACTGGTTGAGTTTCTCGGTCAGGGCGGCATGGGACAGGTCTGGAAGGCGATCGATCCGACGAAGCGGGATGACCGGCGCGATGGCTTCGTTGTCCTGAAGTTTCTGCCGGACGATCTGCGGACCGATACCGAGGCTCTGGACGATTTCCGGAGCGCCTACCGACGCATGGTTGAGCTGCAGCATCAGCACATCTGCCCGGTGTATGACCTGGGAGAAAGTGCTGACTTCGGGTGTTTCCAGGTCATGAAGTTTGTGCCGGGAGTCAGCCTGCACGCGTACCGGCGAAAACTCGCGGATGCGGCCGGTCGGCTGCCGCTGGAACTGGTGGTCGAGTTGCTGCGTCCGGCGGCTCAGGCACTGGATCACGCACACCGACAGGGCCTGATTCATCGCGATGTGAAGCCGGGGAACATGATGGTTCACGTTGACGATGCGGGGGCGGTTCAGGATGTGCAGGTCATCGACTTCGGTCTGGCAGCTGAAATGCAGACGGTGCTCTCACGCACCAGCCGGGTTAAAATGAGCAACTCGGGCACGATGGCTTACATGGCTCCCGAGCAGTGGCAGGGACAGTTCCAGGACGGCGCGTCGGATCAGTACGGGCTGGCCACAGTGGCGCATGAACTGCTGACCGGACGGCTGCCGTTCTCAGCACCGAACGAGATGGCTTTAGGATTCGCCGTCGTGAACTCAGAACTCGAGCCGGATGAGGAGCTATCCAAATCGGTCAATGAGGCACTGTCACGCGGGCTGGCGAAGTCCCGGAAAGCACGCTTCGACTCCTGTGTTGCCCTCGTGGAAGGACTGACGGTCCGACAGAAGCCTGAAGTCAGGTCGAAGTCAGAGCCCGATGTTGTCTCATCGCCGAAACCGGAACGTCCGCCGTTGCTGACGGCTCCGTTCACGCCGGATGAAGCCGCCACGCGGCGGAAACGCTGGGCGGAATTTCTCGGTCAGCCGGAACAACTGACGCTCGATCTGCCGGAGGGCAACGGCGTCGAGTTCATGCTCATACCGCCCGGCGTGTTTGATATGGGCAGCCCGTACTCGGCAGACGAACTGCTCGAACGGCTGAAGCATCCCAACTGGACGGTCAATGAGAACGCGAAGAAGTGGTTTGCCTGGGAGTCTCCCCAGCATCGCGTTTTGATCAGTCAACCGAAGTACGTCGGAAAGTTCGCGGTCACACGCGGGCAGTTTCGGCAGTTCGTCGACGAAACCGGCTATCGGACGGAAGGCGAACGTGATGGCAGCGGGGGCTTCGGAATCGTCGGAAAGGAATGGAAACAGCAGTCACAGTTCACGTGGCGAACCCCGGGCTTTGAGCAGGACAACCGGCATCCGGTAGTGACGGTGTCGTGGAACGACGCGCAGGAGTTTGTGAAGTGGCTGACAGAGAAAACAGGCCGGACGATTCGGCTGCTCACGGAGGTGGAGTGGGAATACGCCTGCCGGGCAGGGACGACAACGTTCTTCTACAACGGCGACGAACTGGAAGCGGTGGCAGAGATCGGAAACACGGCAGACGCTTCGTTCAAGCAGCAGTACCCGCAATTTGGGGCAATCAACGCTGACGATGGCTTCGTCCACACGGCTCCGGTGGGCCAGTTTCAGCCGAACGCGTTCGGCCTGTATGACATGCTGGGCAACACATGGGAATGGTGCCAGGACTGGTTTACGGCGGACTGGTACGCGCAGTCACTGACCGATGATCCGATTGGTCCGCCCTCGGGTTCTTCCCGCGTTTGCCGGGGTGGCTCGTGGGACGACGTCGCTGAGTACTGTCGTTGCGCGTATCGCAGCAACAGCGGTCCCGCGTACCGTCTCAACCACCTCGGGTTTCGTGTGGTTCGAGAGTTGTGAGCGTTGTCCCCAGTCGTCCTTTTGGATCTCTGGTTCTCTGACCTCTGTTCTCTGAAACAACTCTGCTCTCTGTCTCTCTCTTTCGGGGGTCCCAGGGGGCGGAGCCCCCTGGCCGCGCAGCGGCCGCGGTTCTGCTTTAGAGTTCCACACCGTCAGCGCGTTCGCGAACTTTCCAGTCCGCATCAGCAGTATTGGTCACTTGACCGGATAGCGACATTCTGACGGCTTCCACGTCAGTACGATCTGTTTTGCCACAACAGTTGAGATACTCATCGGCGGGGTGTTCAATGGCACTTTCTATCGACAAATTGGCACCGGGAGTGACCGCTGAGATGCCCGATCCCATCGACGCCCGGATCACCCGCTCCCGACGGGAACTGCTGGATCTGACGGCTCGCAACCGTTTGATCAACACCCCACTCGAACGCGGTCGATCTTCGCGGCTGGACATCACCGATGAACTCTCCACGGAAATCTTCCGCATCCTGGTTCAGGAGCGTCGTGAGATGGCGTTTCTGCCAGTCGAAGAGCCCGATTCAGATCACGATCAGAGCGACGTCAGCCAGGTAGATCTTCCGGCTGACTCGGACGATCCCGCAGCGGCGGAGTCACGGCACTTTGCTCAGCCGGTCGAGAGCGATGAGGACGAAATTGCCGGCCGGCATGTCGACCATAACCTGCAGACACCACTCACTGACGACAAACTTCAAAACCGGCTGCTGCGACTGTTCTACGACGCGAAAGGATTTTACGAAGAACAGGGTGTCAACAGTCTCTATCTGGCGATCGGGTTTCTTGAATGGTACGAGTCACCAGCGTCCGACAAGCCTCGATATGCGCCGTTGCTGTTGATTCCGGTGGAACTCCATCGAAAAACCGTCAACGCGAAATTCCGACTCCGAGTGCTCGATGAGGACCTGACGACAAACCTGTCACTGCAGGAGAAACTCAAGGCGGAATTCGGCCTGCAGTTACCTGATGTCGCAGAACTGGATGATCTGTCGCCGTCGGAATACTTCGACGCCGTGCAGCATGTTGTCGAGGATCAGCCGCGCTGGCGACTGCACCGTGACCGGATGACTCTGTGGTTTTTCTCCTTCGCGAAATTTCTGATGTTTCGCGACCTGGACCCTGATACCTGGCCCGCAGGAAAAGGCCCGCAGGAACACTATGGGCTGCGAGGTTTGCTCGGAGAGGACCGCCCGTTCGAACCACCGGTGATCGGTGATCATGAGCAACTCGACGCGCGGATCAGTCCCCGTGACATCACGCATATCATGGATGCCGACAGCTCACAGGCCGCAGCCATCGAAGAAGTCCGGCATGGACGCAATCTCGTCATCCAGGGGCCGCCAGGAACAGGCAAGTCGCAGACCATTACCAACCTGATTGCTACCGCTGTCCGCGATGGCAAAACCGTGTTGTTCGTCGCCGAGAAGATGGCAGCTCTGGATGTCGTGAAGTCGAGACTGGACCGCATTGGACTGGGCGATCTCTGTCTGGAACTGCATAGCCATAAGGCGAAACGACGATCAGTTCTGGACGAACTCGACCGAACCATGCAGCTGGGTCGCCCCGCGAATAAAGATGTCGAGAAAACATCCGCCGATCTGGAGCGTGCCCGCGATCGACTGAATACCTACGTCAACCAGCTTCATTCACCGGTGAGTCCGTCACAACAGACACCGTTTCAACTGATCGGCACGCTTTCGAGGCTCCGAACAAACGGAACGCGTCGTTATGACGAGAGTCCGGCTGGAATCGAGCAGTGGTCAACATCAACACTCGAAGAGAAACAGGCCGTCCTTAAAGATATTCTGGAGCATATCGCAGAACTTGGCAGCCCGTCGGCCCACGCCTGGCGAGGTGTGCAGCGACAATTGCCTTTTCTTCCCGCTGACGTTCAACAGATTGAACGCGACGTGAAGCAACTCAGTTCTGTCCTGAATCTGGTTCTGGAGCATGGCGGATCACTCGCAAGCTCTCTGAAAATTTCATGGAACGACGAGACGGAAACATTCGGCTCGACGCAGCGACTTGCTTTGTTCGCATCGAAACTTCAGAGCATTCCGGAAATGGACCGCGGCGCCTTTGCGAATCCTGTATGGGAGTCAAAGCAGGGCGAAATTGAAAAAGTGGTGCTGCTTGGCAGGGAATGGCGCCGTTGCCGGGATGAACTTGAAGGTATCCTGGCTCCGACAGCCTGGCACGTCGATGTCGTGCAGACTCGAACTGACCTTGCTGCCACAGGGGATTCGATCTTTCGCTGGTTGAGCCGTCGCTGGCGCGAAGCCAGTCGAAACCTGAAGGGCCTGCTGCTCGCCCCACCGCCGAAACGACTGCAGGATCAGCTTAGAATTCTGGACTCACTGTTTCGCTGGCAACAGCTTTCGCGTGAATTCGGGAGTGAAGGTGATCTCGGCGTGCTCGCCAGTAAGGCGTTTGCCAGTCTCTGGCGCGGGGACGACTCGAACTGGGACGAGTTGCAGGCCATCGTCGACTGGAATCAGGATTGTGCGCGGAACGATCTCCCGAAAATGTTTCGCCAGGTCATTGGTCGCTGGTCCGATCCGGAACAAACAGGGTCCGCATTTCTGTCACTGCGGGGCGTCTTTCGAGATGCGTTTAATGGTCTGAAGACATTGTGTGACATACTGGAATTGTCCGTGCCCGCTGCATTCGGTGTTGGCAAACTCACAGAGGTGCCGCTGGCGTGTATCAACACGCGTTTCGCTGAATGGCTCGGTGCAATCGATCAACTCAATCGCTGGGTAATCCTGCAGCGGCGAAGAAGCGATGTGATCAACGCAGGACTGGAGTCACTGCTTCCCGAAATTGATTCCGGGACAATCGGTCCAGATGCAATGGACCGATTGACGCTGATGTTCAGCGAGGCCGCCATGAAGCAGGCTTACAGTCAGTATGATGCGATTGCAGAGTTCGACGGAGTGACTCACTCACGGATTGTCGACGAATTTCGTGAGCTGGACCAGCGACGCATCGAACTGGCACGCCACGAAACCGCTTGTGCTCACTTCGAAAGAATGCCCACCGGCGGTGATTACGGAGCTGTCGGAATTATCCGCGGTGAGATTCGTAAAAAACGGCGTCACAAACCGATTCGGCGTCTGCTGACCGAAGCAGGCCATGCGGTGCAGGCGATTAAACCGGTATTCATGATGAGCCCGATTTCGATTGCTCAGTTCATCGAACCAGGAGTGCTGGAATTTGATCTGCTCGTCATCGACGAGGCCAGTCAGGTCAGGCCCGTCGAAGCATTCGGTGCCGTGATGCGATCACAACAGGCTGTCGTGGTGGGCGATAACCGCCAGCTGCCGCCGACATCATTTTTCGATCGGATGTCTGGAAGCGAAGATGATGATGACGAAGATGAAGATGACACCACGTCCGCCGCCGATGTTGAAAGCATTCTCGACCTGTGTCTGGCGCGAAATACGCCACAACGGATGCTGCAGTGGCACTACCGTAGTCGGCATCATTCGCTGATTGCCGTATCAAACCGCGAGTTCTATCAGGACCGGCTGTTTGTCGTTCCGAGTGCTGAGAAAAATGGAGGCGTCCAGGGACTGCAGTTTCGACATGTTTCAGAAGGAGTCTTTGATCGGGGAAAATCCCGCACGAACCGCGAGGAAGCAAAAGCAGTCGCACAGTCAATGATCGAACACGCACATCGCACGCCCGGATTGTCTCTTGGTGTCGGCACATTTTCGGTAGCGCAACGGGACGCAATTCTCGATGAACTCGAACTGTTGCGTCGAAGTCATCCGGAAACAGAAGACTTCTTTTCACCTTCGTCTGGAGAACCGTGGTTCGTTAAGAACCTTGAGAACATTCAAGGGGATGAGCGTGACGTCATTTTCATCTCTGTCGGTTACGGCTTTGACGCAAACGGCAATTTCTCAATGAACTTCGGCCCCCTGAATCGCGAGGGCGGAGAACGCAGACTCAATGTACTGATTTCACGAGCCCGAGAGCGTTGCGTCGTTTTCAGTTCAATCAGAGCAGATGACGTCGACCTGCGGCGAACGTCTGCGATTGGCGTGAAGTCACTGAAAACGTTTCTGCACTTCGCTGAAACCGGGAAGCTTGATACTGCGACTGCCACGGGCAAAGACTTCGATTCTGAATTTGAAGCAGATGTCGCAGACGCAATTCAATCTCTGGGTTATCAGGTTGATCCTCAGGTTGGCATGGCCGGGTTCTTCATCGATCTTGCAATCGTTGATCCAGACTGCCCGGGCCGATACATCCTTGGCGTGGAGTGCGACGGAGCCACTTATCACTCAGCACGGTGGGCTCGTGATCGAGACAGGCTTCGTCAGGCAGTGCTGGAAGATCATGGTTGGACGCTCCATCGCATCTGGAGCACTGACTGGTTTCAGAGTCGAGACGACCAGCTCAGAAAACTCGCTGCCGTTGTTGAGGATCGGCGTCTGCAGAACGCGAGCAAAACACAGCATGGCGGCGAGGCTCAGTTCGACGATGTCGCGCTTGATAACAAGGCTGCAACTGGATGCATTGAAGAGACGATCGAGCGAGAATCATCGGACGAGGAGTGTGAGGAACCCGATTCCGAGATCCTGTATTACCGAGAAGCTGATTTTTCCGACGAGGTGATGTCCACCGAAATCCTCAAACTGTCGGAATCTCAACTTGGCAGAATTGCAGCGCGCATTGTGAAGATTGAAGGACCGATTCACGGAGACGAAATCGCCCGCCGAATGACCATATTGTGGGGGCTTTCGCGAACAGGCAATCGAATTAGCGATGCCGTACAGGCTGCGTTGGCACACGCTGAACGCTGCGAATCAATTTGCTCAAACGAAAGTTTCTACTGGCACACTGACCAGACCGAGTTTCCAGTACGCAATCGTGAACAGGTGCAGTCCGCCGGACTAAAGAAGCCTGAGGCTCTGCCATTCCAAGAGATTCGTACCGGCATCAGCACGTTTGTGGTGAAGCACGTTTCAGCGACAGCTGATGAGACGGTCAAAGCAGTTGGTCGAATGATGGGATTTCGTGCGACCAGTCGACAGCTCCGTGAAAGAATTGAAGCAGAACTCGATGCACTCGTCGCAGAGGGTCAACTGGTCAAGGAAAACGATGCCGTTCGCTGCAAACGCGACCACAACCAATGATTCATCCTGTTTATGGTTCAAGGACATGCAATCCAGGATCGGGCCGAATTCATATCAGGTTGGCAGACCAGGTCTTACCTGAAACTCAGCCAGCAACGCGATCAAGGTATCGCGCGCGCCCTCTGATGAAGATGTGTGGAAAACCTTAATCGAATTTCAAGTCATAAGCCTCTGCATCATAGAGAGTTAGGGAAGGATCGGTGTAAACATTCGCGGAAGGTGTGCAGAGCTGCGCAGCGTTAAGAGAAGATTGTGGTCGTTGTATTGGTGATGGGCAGCCAGATCGGCGACAGTGGCGGCTGCGCGGGGCAGATGAAGTGGATCAGGAAGTATTGGCGGCAGATGGACGGTTGGTTGTACCGCGTAGCTCCGCGAGACGAGTTTCCGACAGATTCCAGGGCAGGAAGCAGTCAGGATTGTGTGGAGTTCTTCCACCGCCTTCCGCACACGCTTCGAAATACCGGTTCAACCACGTTCGCGGATTGATCTTCCAGAGTGCCAGAGTCGCAAAGATCGAAAACATCATTACCGCCAGGCGACCAGACCATTCTGCTCCGCTGCCGTAATAGTTTTTTCGGCCCAGGGCCGGGTTGCGGATCAGTCGCTCGCCGTAGTTGTTGTCCATCGGAATGCGTGCATCGTCGACGAACAACGTCAAGCCGCTCCAATGTGCGTTCAGGCTGACGAGGACCTTACGGCAGGGCTCGCGAAGTTTGTCGTCGGCCAGTTCAGTGTCTCGCTGAGCAGCCATCACGGCGACATGCTGACGCAACATCGTATCAGCGGCGGCGAACTCGCCGGTTCCGGAAGTATGCTGCAGCCGTTCACGGTTAAGACAATACAACTCGCGGATCTGACGCAGCCACGTCAACGCCCACGCCGTGAGTTCCGGGTAGCCTTTGCCGACTCGTACAAAGTCGCGGCGTACGTGAGCCCAGCAGAACGCGAGCAACAGCGTTCCCTCTTTCACCTGCCGCATCGCCTTGTAAGCACTGTAGCGATCGACCATCAGGACACCTTGCAGGTCGTCGGGGAAATGCGACTCAGGCACATCGTGACTGCGTGTGGAATCCAGGACATAAACCACCGAGTCTTCGCCGGCAAACAGCCACAACCACCAGAGATGGCCCGTTTTTCCGGCTTTGTCCACGAAAACCTTCCAACGCGTTTCGTCCGCTTGAAAGTAGGCCGATTCCATATGGCGAGCACGAATCGCATCGTAGATCGGCGCGAGTAACGGTTCGATTCGCTGCAATCCATCAGTGATCGTTCCCGCCGCAAGGTCAGCTTCCAACAGTCGAAGTTGCTCAAGCGTGCGGTGCATCGGCCGCTGCAAGTGAAACTTTTCCAGCAGCAGATGGATCCACAAGCTCGTGCCATAGATGCTTTTGGGAAGCAGCTTCGGTGGCAGCGGCGCGGTGACAGTTCGCGGCGGGGTCGGACAGTCACACGTCCGACGATAACGTTTGCGGCGGACCACGCGGCGAAACAACGTGATTTCAATTTCGATCTGTTCGCTGTCGTCGCTGTGGCCCAGATCTGTCAGCGGCTTGCCACAGCAGGCACAGACTTTATCGTCCTGGACACATCGATCTGTTCCTCGCGCGGTGGCAGGTGCGAATAGTCTCTCCGCTTTGGAACGGGACGGCCGGGCTGCTGTCCGCGTCTCTTCTTCGCAGTGGGTTGCTCTTGCGGATCATCGAGATCATTGGACCGATCGCTACTCGACTGCTTTTCCGATTGTTTGTGCCCTTCCGGCAGGCGTGCAAAAACGCCGACTTTCGCTGCTGGCGTGGGGAGCAGGGCTTTTGGGAACCGGCTCAAA
>JABMPE010000256.1 GCA_013203845.1 Rhodopirellula sp.
TCCGAATGGGAGTTTCGGCCAACGTCAATTCCATTCTTGGTGGGTGTACGTGGCTGCTCAGTATCCCGGCCATCATCTACTCCGGATGGTGCTTTCAACAGAGTTGTACCTATGAAGGGTGGCTAGGACTGCTGCTCTCCGCCGCAATGTGGAATATCGGCTTTATCCTAGACGTTGCCGATGGAAGCATTGCACGCATGACTCACACCTCGAGCAGTGCCGGCTTCTTTCTGGATTTCAGTTGGCACCTTGTTTTCAATCCCATGTTCACCTGCTCGATCGGGGTGTTTCTCAATATGGTCACAGGCCACCCCGTCTATCTGCTTCTAGGCGTCTTGTCCATTTGCGGCAATTGGGCTCCTGCGATAGAAGCCCGAGAACACGTTCTATGCGACCTTGTTGCCACGGGTAAGTGTGAGGTCGATAGATTGCCTTCTGAACAGCGCCACCTACTGTTCGCCGCCTCCCCCCGGTACGAGAGCCGGATAGAAACCAAGACACAGAATCTGCTCCCACTGGTCCGAAGCCTGGCCGTAGAGCTTCTCTGTTTCCCGGGGCAATTCATGCTGTTTGGTCTTGCTGTTCTGGTCGATGCCGTAATTGCGAGAACTTCTGGAGAGCTTTTCCCCGTCGTGCGAGTTCTCTTCATTGCCGTTTCCGTGCTGCTGACATCCCGCACACCTCTTGCACTTCGCCGGGAGTATGTGAAACTTCAGCGACTGGACCGACTGATGAAGCCGTGATATGTGTATCACCTCTCAACTTAAGAAGAACTCGACCCGCGCGACTAAGGCCGTTAGAACGCCTCCTTCCACGGTGTACACGGCAACATGCAAACTCCTCCTGGCTGTCGCAGGTTGCATTTTCATCGCCATGTTTCACTGGCTGGGCAACAGTCGCAGCGTGCAGATGGAAAGTTCCTCTCTGTTCGCATGGATTGGGCGGCAGTGGCTGGAATCCGGGGGCGATTTTTCACACGCCTGGATGATGCCGTTGGTGAGTCTCTGGTTTGTGTGGGTCAAACGACGTGAGATTGCTGACTCGGAGAAGTCCGCGTCACGACTGGGCCTTACAGTCGTTGTCCTCTCCCTACTACTGCACTGGGTGGCCTTCCGTGCCCAGCAACCCCGGGTATCGCTGGTCGCCCTCGTCGGTTTGGTGTGGGGCATTCCTTTCTACTTGTACGGGTGGCCTGTGGCGCGAGCCCTTGTATTTCCATGCGCATACCTGTTGCTCTGCTTCACATCCTATTTTCTGTACTACTTCACGTTCCAGATGCGCCTCCTGGCCAATGCCATCTCGGCTTTCCTGCTGAACGGAATTGGGATTTCAACGCACAGAGTTGGAACGGCGATCTATTCTGCGGCTGGAGGTGGTTTTCACTTTGACGTCGCCGACCCCTGCAGCGGGTTGCGATCACTGGTTGTAATGATGGCCATGGCCGCGCCGTATGCATATGTCACGCAATCCACGAACGTGAAGAAATGGGCGCTTTTCATGCTATCCCTTCCCCTGGCGATTGTTGCCAACGCAACACGAATTGTGACAATCGCGGTGGTTGCCGAGAGCTTCGGCTCCGATGTCGCCATGAAGATCTATCACGACTACTCCGGCTATCTTCTCTTCCTGATCGCGACCGCACTACTGATTTCGGCCGGGGCACTGCTGAACAAACCCATACGATCATGGTCGCCACACGTGAGGGAGAAGGGCCCGACAACATGAAAGAACGGCTGGTTCTTCTCACACTACTCGCGATAACGACCGCCTTCCTGGCATGGTTTGGGGAATCGATGTCCGACACGGCATGGCCGGTCCTTGCGCTTCCCGAAGAAGTGGGACGCTTTCGTGGTGCAGACATCTTCTACTGTCAGAACGAATTCTGTATGCACTCACTCACGGCCGCAGATTCAGATACACCCGCTAAATGCCCGAAGTGTGGAAGCACGCTGGACACCATGGCGTTGGCAGAAAGACGTTTGCTCCCTGCCGATACATCCCTGATCAGAAGAAAGTACGAGTTTCCGGGAAGTCCGGCGTTCTTTGTTTCCATAGTGGTTAGCGGCCAGGAAAGGCGCAGTATTCACAAACCTCAAGTGTGCCTTGTGGGGCAAGGTTACGCGATTACCTCCCAGCGCACGTTGGCGGTCCCTCTTCTCGGAACCGCGCCCCTACACGTCATGTTATTGGGTCTCACGAGGCGCTCTGCCGAGCAGTCTTCCGGTATGCTGTACTCTTCGTCTTACATGTATTGGTTCACTGATGGTCATCACAGGACGCCCTACCACGTTTCACGACTACTCCTTATGGCGCGTGACAACATCGTCCATGGCATCAGGCGCCGCTGGGCCTACATAACCATCGCTTCTCAGAGCAGCGGCAATGCCAAAGAAGATGTTGACGAAATGCGCGACTTCGCTCAGAAACTCCA
>JABMPE010000257.1 GCA_013203845.1 Rhodopirellula sp.
CCTGCTCCTGACTTTCCTCCTGGTTGCCCGCTCGACTTACCCGTGGACAGGCCCTCGCCCGACTTGCCACTGTTAGCTTCGCCCGACTTCGAGTCTCCACTTGGAGCGGACTCCGATGTTTCTTCGCCCCTCTTCGATCCAGGTTCATTACTGGCCTGTTTTCCAGGTTCAGCTCCCGTGCCACCCTTCGGGCCGGCAGCTTCGTTACCGCTCGGCTTGCCAGAAGCTAACTGGTCTGGTTTACCGGAAGGCGATGAAGATGAATCTGCCCCGGATTTCGGAGCGTCCTGCATCGACTTTGACGCTCCACTGCCCGGCGGCTTCGCGGAAGAATCATTTCCTTGCCCGGACTGACCCGGTTGAGCATTCCTGCTCGATTGCCCTGGCTCAGAACTTCCGGTGCGATCGCCCGTTTCTTTCCCGCCGTTCTGGCGCGATTTTCCTCGGCCCGACGAGTCGCCTGAGGGATTATTGTTTGGCTGAGACTCGGTCGTGTTTTTTCCGTCACGTCCGCCCTTCGATTTCGGCGTGTTCGATTCAGCCACCCCTGATGAATTCTCCGATGGCTTACTGCCTGACCCGCCTTCATTCTTTTCTGAAGCTCCGGTTTGTGAAGCTCCAGTATCGCCTTTCGCCGGATCCCCGTTTTTTTCTCCGGAACTGCCAGGTTCACTTTTACCCGCGGATTCACTGTTACCAGACTTTGACGGCGCGTCGTTGGTGCCCTTGTTTTGGGGATCTTTGGATGAGGATTCTGGCGAGTCGGAATTCTGACTGCCTTTGGAAGTCTCGCTGCCCTGGTTCGATGGCTTACGTTCGGCGGATTTCTGATCAGCGGCCTTGCCAGACGGATTGTCCGCCGTTTCTTCAGCCTGTTGACCGTCTTTGGTGTTCTCGCCCTTTGGGGATGACGGATCAGAATCAGGTGTCTTGTTTTCCGTTTCTCCCGTTTTCGAGTCTGGTTGCTTCGAATTCTCGCCTGCCGTGCCATCCTCGGTTGAACTTGCATCCTGCTGCGGCGATTCTGTTTTTTCGCCGTCTCGACCAGTTTCCTGAGACCGCCCCTCATCCTCGTCGTTGCCCTTATCCTCGTCGTTGCCCTTATCGCCGTCGTTGCCCTTATCGCCGTCGTTGCCTTTGTCACCGTTACGCTGTTTACCGTCAGCTTTTGCATCGCGATTCCGTTTGAGCAGCTCCTTCAGAATCTCGTCGTCCTGCGAGCCATCGTTACTGACTGGTTTCCGTGGCCCTGCTTTTGACTGAGTGCCTTCCGCCTTTGATTCAGACTCGTTGCCCTGAGCAGCCGATTCCTGCGTTCCCGTCTTCGATTTTTCGTCGTCAGATTTTCCAGTTTTGTTGCCGCCGTCTTTCTCGCCGTCGCCCTTACTCTCTCCGTTCGAGTTCGACTCTGGATCTGAATCGCTCCCAGCTTTGCCGCCCTTGCCACCGTCGTTGCTGTCTGAGTTTCGCTCGTCGGAATTAGGTTCTGTCTGTTTGGGATCTTCCTGTTTCCGCGGCAGCTCATCTGGTTTCGTCGTGGAATCATCCTTCGTTTCAGGCATCCGGTCCGACGCGTCAGGATCGGACGCGTCAGGCAAATCGCCACCCGCACCATTCCGCTGGTCAAGTTCGTCCAGCTTTTCCTGGACTCGCTGTTTGTCGTGCTGGAGCTGTTCCTGGACTGCTTTTTCCGGAAGCGGCGAACTCACAATAAACTTCATTCGGGGCGTCGTTGTTTGATTAGGATTGAGCAGTATCCGGCTCCGGCTCGGATTCTCGACCAGCCGGTTGTCATAAGCCTCGACCCACCAGGTAATCACGTCGCCCGGCTTCGCTTGCAGTTCGGCGATTTTCAACTCGTGAGAAACTCGTTTCTGAGCATCAGCTCCTTTGTAAAGATCCCGTTCTGCTAAATCTCTCGCGCCGTTTGTCATCCGCAACACAACGCGACTCAGCCGGAAATCCGGATCACTGGCCTGGATCAGCAACGGGACGATCGAGTTGACCGCGACTTCCAGATCGCCGCCAGGTTGAAGCGTCGAGACATCCGGTTTCTGGTCAGCTCGAATCTGAATCGAATGCACGGCGGGCGTGTGATCGACCGCACCTTCTTTGGTCCGGCACTGAATGCGGTAGAACTTCGGATAAGTGCCATCGTCTCGAATGACCGGCTGCCACAAACCCGTCAGACTTGTTCCATCGCTTCCGACGGTCATTCGAAATTCTTCACAGCGTGCAGGAAACTCGGCCTCGTCCGAAAACTGTAGATTCGCCGATTCGACCGCCATATTCGCGGTGGCACTGATTTTGATGCTGGTGCCTTCCCAGGTGTCGATGTTTGATCCGATCGGTTTTTCCGGAGGCAGTTCCATGTAATCGGGCAACGAATATCGCAACTCGTTGACGGTCGCCGAAGGAGGTTGCGACACCGTGACGCGGTAGGCTTTTGTAGACGCATCTCCGGCAACGATTCGATACGAAAGCCCTTGCAGCAGACCTTCGCCGCCCTCGCCTTTCAGGATGCACCGATAGCGTTTCAGTCCCGTTTCAACTTCGCGCATCGACACCGCCTCGTCGACAAACTGCTGATCCGCAGTCGTGTAGAGCAGCGTGACGTCGCCGGGAACTTCGCCGGAAAGGTCTGCAGTAACGGTGAGAAACTCACGAGCGAGAATCCTTGTGTCGCCCGGATCGACACTCAGAAACGCTGTCTGAGTCGAAACCGAAACATCAGCCCCAGGCGCAAAGATACGCACAATCGATGGCCAGACCTTCTTGGGCGACACGACTGAATAAACGCTGAAGAGCACGACCGCCGCCAGCAACGCGTACAACAGCCGCAGCAGCGTGCTCCGATCAATCGCGTCGTCGATGTCGGCGTGTGAAAGCGTTACTGCCGCCCGCTTTTCCATGGAGCCGATGATTGCCGGAGCGACAACACGCGGAGCGGATCGCAAATCGACATAGTTAAGCAACGTGCTTTTGAGTTCGGGCGATGCGTGTTCCAGCGCCTTCGCCGCGTACAGCGAATTCACTCGGCGAAAACACGGCCAGACGACCTTCCAACCGAGCCACGCCAGAGTCCCGATGACCAGTCCGAGTAGCAGTACGGCTCGCATACCGTTTCCGAAACCGCCTGTGATTACCCAGTGGTCGAACACGACAAACACCAGCAGGTAACTGATGACGAAGACCGACGCACCACACAGAGCCGTGAAAATATCCGTCGACCGGATTCCCGACTGCGTCTTCTGGAGCTGATACGAGATGTACTCGTCAAACTCCGCGTAATTCTTTTTAGCCTTACGGCGATCGAGCGTCGTCGACATGCAACATCCTGCCCGGCAAGTGAATCCACCGGGTGAGTCCTGCCACCCGATGAGTAATTCCAGTCAAACCGTCGATTATCCTACTCTTGATCGGCGGCTGACACGAGCAGTTTGTGTCGATCAGGCAGAGCAGTCAAAGACTGACGCGTCGCAGGGGGAAGATGTCGACGGTAACGCCTTCGCTGAACAGAGCGTGGTCCGGTTGTCCGGAAACCGGCACTTCTGCCGCCGACGCTAACGTCTGTCGGCATGACACGATTTCTGCCGACCGTAACGGATAGGGAGAATGATGTACCCTTCCCCGCCGAAGTCTGCCCCAGTGATCGCTCGCGTAAAGCACGTACCGCTCGGCCAGAAAATGCTCAAGCGTGCCGGGCTCCGCACTGACGCCTGGCTCGGGATTTAATGCCTCACCAATCCGCACCGAAATGTCGACTTCAGCCTGTCGCGGCGACCGACCATCGATCCGCTGGCTGGAATACCTCACGGCGTTCCCTTCGCGAAGCAGTTCCATCCGAGCATGGTAATAGATGAGATGCCACTTCCACCTCGCAACTTCCACCACGGGGCGACAGGCCGCATCGAGGCTGATGAACCAGACTCCGGGATCGCGACCGTTGAGATGCACGTAGGTCCGCAGGTTCGTTTCGTGAAACTCCGAAACGAACGGCATGGCCGGAAACCACGCTGGTCGAACTCCCGACATGTGAAACGGTACCAGCCCGATCCATGCCTCGCCGTCAAACGTGTCGATCTCCAGTTCACGCGGGATTAGAGGTCGCAACAGGTCCACCGGCACTCGCCAGTGAGCAAACAACAGGTCCGACCAGATTTGGTACCCCGCCACACGTTCGTTCGGACGAAGGCATGGACTCAGTCGATCGACACTCGCACCGGCACTCAGCGGAGAAACGCCAGCAGAAACGATGTCATCCCCGGAATCAGCGGTTGGACAACTCATGACAGAACTCCTTGCGTGTTTATCAGCCTGGTCAGCAAGTAAACCGTCAATCGTCCAGAGTCTTCACACACCTTTCGACGAACTCGCAGCAATTCGTCAATTCCAGACCGAGCGTTCAATGAAAGGTGCTTCGAGTCGGCTCCGCTGCACGCGATAGTCGTGAAACCTTCGATCCGAATAAGCACTCCACCGTGAGTTTGACGCTGGCCTGGCTGCGAATGATACTCTTCGTCCAACGCTGGCCAACAACTCCGACGAGGCATTCCCTGATGTTTGTACTGAATCGCCGTCGTACGATTTTGCTGCTTACGGCACTGTTATGCAGCTTCACGCTGACGATGGCCGAAACCAGCGCACGCGGCAAGCCGAACGTCGTCTTCATCATGGTCGACGACATGGGATACGGCGATCTGAGGTGCTACAACGCCGAGTCGAAAATTCCGACTCCGAATATCGATCGGCTGGCCAGACAGGGAATGAGATTTACTGACGCGCACGCTCCGGCGGCGGTCTGTGTTC
>JABMPE010000258.1 GCA_013203845.1 Rhodopirellula sp.
CCACGGAATCCTGCCCTCATTCCCCGGCCCGAGACCTTACGAGGACGCTTACAGCCATCACATGCTGACGTACGGAGCAACCGCGCACTTCATCGTGCCGGAACTCGACGCCGGTAACCAGATCATCAACCAGAGTTCGTTCACTGTGTTCCCCGGCACGCCGCTGGAAGAGGTGAAACGAAAAGGCGAAGAGGACAACGAACCCGCGTGTCTGGTCGAAGGCCTGCGCCGCGTTGTCGACCGCGTCGTCGAGCTGCACTTCCACCGCATCGCCTGTATCGATTCGCCGCGCGGCAAGTAACCCAAGTAACCATTGTAGGCTGGAACGATCGCCGCGCTGTTTTGGCGATCTTGATTCAGTGGCGTGGGGTGCGTCTCGACGCACCACCGTTTCCCAATACGCCGATGGTGCGTCAAGACGCACCCTACAGAACTATGACTCGTCGGTATGGACCGGGCGAGGTTCGGCGGTTCTGCAGAGTTCTCTTGCCAGGGCGGCGGATGTGTCGATTCCCAAAGTCAGCTCAACGGACCAGCGACCGTTGTCGGGAACGACGAATTCCCAGTGAGGCACCACGCAGCACGCCTGATGGACGGTTTCGAAGCCGCCTTCGGACTGACTGACCGTTTCAATCGGGAACGCCCAGCAACTGCACGGCATCGGGAAATCCAGCGAGACATCGACACCGAGCCACTCGTCAACCAGGCCGATGCGTTCGCAGTGCAGTTGGTCGAGCGTTTCATCGAGCCGCCCTTGTCGCTGTCCAGTATGGTCGTAGTAGTAACGATCATCTGCTCCGCCCGGCAGGCCGGCCAGGTTGAATTCGACGGCAAAGTGAATCGGCATTCCGACCGGCAAGTCTTCCAGGTCGTAGCGGATTTGCAGGGACGCCCCCTTTGAAGTTTCCAGAGCGACCGACTTGGTGATCTGCACCGAGTACGACCCAAGCTGGCCTCGGCGAGCAAAGCACGCTTCCACGCGTTCACGCGAGCGTTTCAGCAGCGACTGATAGACGCCGGTGTGAAAATCGCTGACGTGACCATGTCCCGTTCGGAATTCGTCCAGAGTCAGTGCTGGCTGGAGGAAGTGATCGACGAGCGCCTTCCGAGGCCACTCGTCGTAGACAATTTTCTGGTGAAGATTTTCCTGCTTACACTTGATTTCGCCCTGAATGCTGGCGGCGTTGAGGTCGTCGCCGTTGCCGTCCGGGTTGGCCGCCTGGCGGATGGCTTCGTGATAGATTTCCGGTCGGCGGTTCAACGTGGCGAGCAGGTTGTGTCGGATGGCTCGGATGTCGAGTTCGTAAAGATGTCCACCCATGGCTGGAGTGAAATACGCCGCCAGCCGATCGCCAGCGACTCGTACTTCCGGTCGCGCATCGAGATTGAAATCGCCCGACTCGATTTCCACCCAGCGGTCAGGTGACATGCCTGCGACCCCGTTTGATGAGGCCTTCATGGCTCGCTCGACCTTTTCCAGGATCGTGTCGGCCGCGATGAGCTGCGCGTAGATGGCGTGCCGAAGATGCGGCAGATAGAGCCCACCGAACGCTCCGTGCCAGTACGAGCAGTTGCATTGTCCGCGGTAAAGAGCCGTACGGGCTTCTGACAATCGGTCTGCGTATTCGCGATCGGTGTCGGCGTTCGTCAGTTTCTCCAGCCGCTCGCTGATACCCAGCATGCGGCAGTACATCTCGTTGGATTCAGGATACTTGTTGCGGAAGTTCCGCCAGAAACCGCCGCGCACGAAGTTGGAAAGTTCGTGCCAGTCCGGGTCACTCTTCTCTTTGTTCTTCCGCAGAGACAGCAGCACTCGCTGACGTTCAGAGGGCAATACCCATTCGGTCATTTCGCGGTAGCTGCTGTCCGACAGGTAAGTCCGGCCAGCTGGCATCAGATTTTCGACACACTCGGCCAGCGTGACGACCTTCAACCACTCACTGTTGTCCTGCAGAAGCTGGAAGAAGTTCCGAAGCCAGCCTTTTTCGAAGACGGCTTCCTGGGTGCCGGGCCAGGTTCCGAACTTCTCGCCATCGTCGCCGAAGACCGCGACGGAATTCGGATGGCGTTCGAACTGTTCACGCAGAATCTCGATCGACTTGTGAACGTCGTCAAACGGGATGGCGTATCGCAGCGGTTCTGAAACCGGAAAAATCTGCAGCAGGCGTCCTTCGTCTTCGGTCAGGAAGTACGACGTCAGTTCGTCCGGAGTGTGTCCCGCGCTGCGGAAGTGCGAGTCATCCAGAACCGTGTACTCGATGCCAGCGTCGACGATGTCCCTGGCGAAAGACTGTTCCCAGACACGCTCGGGAACCCACATGCCACGTACGGGTTGGCCGAAGAGATTTTCGAGATACCGCGAGTACTGCTGAATCTGTCCGATCCGGTCCCGTTGCGGAATGCTGGCGAGAATCGGTTCGTAGAACGGACCACCAATGATTTCGATCTGGCCGCGGTCGGCCAGTTCCCGGATCTGATCGAGATATTCCGGGCGGTGCTCGACGAGCCATTCCAGCAGGCTTCCCGAGTTGTGCAGCGTGATGGCGAGGCTGGGGAATTCGGCCAGCAAATCCAGAAACGGCTTGTAGCTGTCCTGGTAAGCCTGCTCGAAAACGCCGTCAAAGTTGCCAATCGGTTGGTGATTGTGGATCACCAGAGCCAGTCGAAGCTGAGACACTGCTCGGTCCTTCTTGGAATTCAGTCGGTCTGACAGGCAGGGGCGGAAACTCGGTACGGCGCGTAATTCGTTTTCAGCGGGACGATCCCGACCGTCAGAGGCACCACGATTGTGAGCCCTCGTCCGGCCAACTCGCTGCAGTATGCACTACGCGGCAGTCATCGTCAGTATCGCAGGCCTGACTTTCGAGGCAAACCTCACAATACGACCTCAGGCTCTCCGCCGCGTCTCTCCCGTTTCCGCAGCTTCCCTGACCGGCTCGACCGGACTTACAGGTCGCCCCAGGGTTTGGGGTCGTCGCTCGCAACGTTCCAGCTGTTCCAGACTTTCCAGAAGTCAGGCAGGTCGGTTCCCCACGCCTGGACGGCGAGATCGTAGGCGTCGCCCATGCGGATGCCGACGAACCAGGCCTCTTCTCGGCCCGATTTGGCAGCCAGCTCGGTGATGGCTGTTTTCAGGGCGGGAGAGGCCGTCTTCGGATTGAATTCGTGGTCGGCTGCTGAGTCCATGAACCGCGCCCTGGCCAGGTTTGATCGTAGGCTGGAACAAGCTCCGCGCAGTTCCGGCATTTCAGGATTGTCGTACTGCCGGAACTGCGCGGAGCTTGTTCCAGCCTACTTTGGGATTAGTCGATCAGCGTGATTAGTCGATCAACTTGGTGATGGAGTATTCGACGATGCCCTTCGCGCCGGCGGATTTCAAGGCCGGGACGATGATGCGAACGGTGGCTTCGTCGACGATTGTGTTGACATCAACCCAGTCCGGGTCAGACAGAGATGAGATTGTCGGCGTCTGCAATGCTGGAAGCTGGGCGAGCAGGCTTTCCAGGTCGGCGCGGCGGACGTTCATCATCAGGCCGACTTTACCTTCGGCGTTCAGGCACGATTGCAGCATCAACGCGATGTTTTCGAGCTTCGTTTTCTTCCAGTCGTCTTTCCAGGAATTCTGGTTGGCGATCAGACGAGTCGTGCTTTCGATGACGATGTCAACGATTCGCAAGTTGTTGGCTCGCAGCGAGCTGCCAGTTTCGGTGACTTCGACGATCGCGTCAGCCAGTCGCGGCGGTTTGACTTCAGTCGCTCCCCAGGAGAATTCGACGTTGGCGGTCACGCCGTGCTTCGCCAGGTACGCCTTTGTCAGGCCGACAGCTTCGGTCGCGATGCTCTTGCCTTCGAGATCCTGGACGGATTTGATGGGCGAATCTTCAGGCACACACAGCACCCAGCGAACGGGGCGGCGGCTGACTTTCGAGAAGACGAGTTCACAGACTTCGTGAACGTCGGCCTGAGTTTCCTGCACCCAGTCATGCCCGGTGATGCCCGCGTCGAGAATGCCCTGCTCAACGTAGCGTGCCATTTCCTGAGCACGGATGAGCAGACACTCGACCTCGTCGTCATCGATCTGCGGGTAGTAAGAACGGGACGAAAACGTGATGCGATAACCCGCTCGCTGGAACAGAGCTGCTGTGGCATCCTTCAGGCTACCGGCCGGGATACCCAGCTTCAGAACGTTCGACATCGGAACTCAGAAACCTCAAATCGGAGAACGTGGATTGGTCGTCGAAGTGCGATCGACCTCTGATTTTGTGGCATCGTAAGGAAGTCAGCCAGGAGGGAACAGCGAACTGGCTTTCCGGTCCGATGGCTAATAGTTGATGCGTTCCAGGTTTTTCGTCATGCCCGCGCAGGCGGGCACCCAGAGCGCGGCTGTTCGATTTTCAAGGCTCGCCTGGATCCCCGCCTGCGCGGGAATGACTATTGTGCCTTTGGCGGAATGTTCAACTGCCGCCCGCGTCGTCCATGAAGCCGGGAATGGCGGTCAGGACGTGACGCAGCCGGCTGAGGGCTCGAACATACCGGGCGCTGGCGGCCTGTTCGGTCATGTCGAGTACCTGCGCGGTTTCGCTGTTGGTCAGCTCTTCGAAGTGCCTCATCGCCAGAACTTCGCGGTCGATGTCGCTCATGGTGCTCAGAGCGGTTTCCAGCTGCGACGAAAGCTCGGCGCGGATGGCCGCGTTGCTGGGGGACGAAAGATGTCCCAGCAGGTGCCGGGCGAGCGACACCGACGTTGACTGGCTGTTCCAGCCGCCGTTGATGGAGATCTCTTTAGCAGCGCTGCGTTTCTGGGCTCCGACGTGGCGGCGGTGCAGGTCGACCATCGTCTGAGTCACGATCATGCGGAACCAGATGAATGTTGATCGCGACGCATCCACCAGAAACGAGTCGATACGGTCGATGGCTCGCATCCAGGCTTCCTGCAGGATGTCGTCGGCGTCGAGGCGACCGGCAAGTCGCGGGTCCATCCGGAAATTCACCATCCGCCACAAACGGGGTCGATGCACGGCGAACAGTTCTGACAGCGCATCGGTATCGCCTCGGATGACCCGATTGACAAGTTCAGGACTTTCACTGGGCAGGTAGTCGGTCACGCTGAGGTCGATCACGTTCTGTGGAATCTGATGCGACCGGGTCTTTTTCCGGTCGGTAATTTTCAGGACGCCCCGGTGGCGCCCCATTCGGCTGCTGCCGCTGAGGATACCTTTCTACGCCGCCAGGTCGACCGAAACTCCATCCCGGTGGCTTCGGTCCGCCGCCGCCCCCCGGACCGTTGCTCAACCAGGGAGCCAGGTCGTTGGCGAGTTTTAACACTTTCTCTGCTTCAGACGCTCGCCCATCACGTTTCAAAAGTTCAGCCCGACTCCGGTGAATCATCGACAACATGGCCGTCTCGAACGTCGGCTTTTCACCAGACAATTCAATTTTGCCAAAGAGTGCGACGGCCTCGTCCAGACGCTGCAGACTCAAGTCCGAACTCTTCAAACGCCGCTCCAGCATAGCCGAATGCAGCAGGGCTCGGGCAAGCGACAGGCGATAAATTGCGTGTCCCGGCCAGACTTTCGTGAGACGCCTCAGTATCGAAACGGCCTCGTCCACAGATGCCTGAGACGCTTTCAATTGCTCCTGATCGTTCTGTAGCCCGGACAATCGCCGCAACGAATTGGCGAGCAGAATGTCGTACTCGGGAGCGTTTGGAAACTGGCTCTGCAGCTTGCGGGCAATTTCAATCGATCGTGAACAACGTGCAGCCACCTCGACAGGCGACTCGAAACGCTGAATTTCCGGAGAAGCGAGCGCCAGCGCGTCGGCCAGTTGAAACTGGTAGTCCGGGTTGCCGGGATACTTCGCGGCGAGCCGCTCCAGGATGGCGATGGCGGAATTCAGATCAGCGAACGGGTCGGAGAATTCGCGATTCGATCTCCGCGAACTGGCCGAAGTCAGCAGTGATTTTGCGAGTTCCATCTGGTAGTCCGGATGATCGCCGACTTCGTCGATCAGCGTTTCGAGCAGTCGGCGGGATTCCCGCCGCGTTGCCACCATCAATTCTTCCAGCTCTTTCGGCGGCCCGTGCTCTCCGTGGTGCTCTGGTCCCGGTCCGCGGCCCGGTGGTCCAAAACCACCGCCGTCGCGATCGCCTTTCTGATCACTGTCGCGTCCCTCTCTGGGAGGCCCGAAGTCTTCTCGCCCCACCGTCATCAGCAGAACCAGTGTCGTGGCGGTCGTCCACGCCAGCGCCGGGTTACGGCGACTCCACCGCCAGAGCTGCTCGGCGGCGCTGAACCGGCGAGCGTGGATCGGGAAACCGCCGACAAATCTTTGCAAATCTTCTGCGAGTTCTTTCGCTGTCTGATAGCGATCGTCAGGGCTGTGCGCCGTCGCTTTCAGAATGAATGTTTCGAGATCTCCAGGAATGGCCGGATTGATCAGCCGAGGTGACCTGGGACTGGCCTCGCTGATCTGCTGCACGATTCGAGATCGGATCGACGCATCGTGAGCCGGTCGAAACGTCAGCTGCTCGTACAGCGTCAGCCCGAGACTGTAGACATCGCTACGGTGGTCAAATTCGCCCACGACCTGTTCCGGCGACATGTAACGCAGTGTGCCGAGCAGATCGCCGGTTTGAGTCAGCTCGTTGTCTTCGGCGATCCTGGCCGTGTGTCCGGATCGCTGTTTCGACCTGGATTTCGTGGTGGGAATGGTGTATTCGGGGGAGTCAGTTGACAGGGCATTCTTTTTCGCTGTTGAACGGGTTCACGGATGGGTCGTCAGTTTCGCGAATGGCAGCCGGATGCCACGTTTTTGTTTCCGCCATCGCCTCGGGACTGGCTGCCGGAAGATCATCTGGTTTACTTTCTGCTGGATGTGACCGCTCAGATTGATCTTTCGCCGATCGTTGCCGACTATGCCAGCGACAACGGCGGGCAGCCGCCGTCCTGCATGGCAAGCACTGGAC
>JABMPE010000259.1 GCA_013203845.1 Rhodopirellula sp.
ATCCCGTCCGCATCAAGCCGATCAAGTGCGCGGATCGCCGCCACTCGAGATGCAGCTGCTTTGGTCGAGTCCTCGACGACGGCCACGAGCACCGGTTCCACTTCCTGAATGCCGTACTTCGCGGCGAGTTCTGCTCCCAGCTTCTGCACGTTCTCACTGCCACTGATGATCCCGCCAAGCTGAGACCTCAGCAGGCCGCTGATAAAGTCCGCGTCGCGTTTTTCAGCGATCGGTCGCCAGGCACCGAGGACCCGGTCAATCGGCGACGGAGCATCCCACATCTTCAGCTCTTCCAGAGCCTCGACGCGCAGACTCTCCGACAGCGAAGCGTTCGTTGCGAATTTGATCACACGCTCGGCATGTTCTTTCTGCCCAAGCCGAAAGTTCGCATTCATGACTCGCCGCACGAGAGCATCAGTCAGCCCGTCATCTCCCGAAGGCACCGGCTGATCCGCCAGCGCTGCCAGTTGAGGCAACGCTTCGACAATCTCCACGTCATGAATCCCCCGCGCCGCTTCGAGAACGATTGACGGCTCCAAATCTCCGAGGGCATCGCCGATTTCCTTCGACTTTTGCTGACGAAGCGCAAGCACCATTCCTCTACGGATAGAGGATAAGTTGGACTTGATCGCCAACTCTTCCGCCAGCAACTTGGAAGGCATCAGTTTAGATAACGCAAGAGAAGCTGCGTGACGTGCAACGGGTTCCTTGTCAGCCGTTCGTTGTAGCAACTTGCGCAACTCTTGGAATACTGTGTGCTTCTTGTTTATAGGCTCAGCCAATTCATGTTTGCTTAACGAAATGGCAGCTTGGGAACTCACACGCACGTCGCCATCTGAAAGCAAAACAAGGAGGATGGCGAAACCCATCGAGCTTTCAGAATCTCCCAGAACTCGGGCAACCTGAATTCGTACGGCCGTATCAGAGTCATCATGAAGTCTGTGGAAAATGTCGCGAGTTTGACTTCCACTTCTCATAATTTGACCAAGTCCCCAGATCGCGTGGATCCTTGCAAACTGGGTTTCTCCCGACTTTGCGACAGAAATCAGCTCGTCCAACGCAGACTTTTTGACGAGTGCGAACTGCGATTCCTGCCGGACTCGGCGGTCGGCGTGGGAAAGTAAAGCGACGAGTTCTTCGTTGGAGCGATGGGCAAAGCCTTCACTCATGATGGCCTGAGCGATGGCTGGCGACTTCGCAGACTCCGGATTCATGAACTTGTAGATGCGGCCTTTGCCCAGGCCGTCCCAGCCGTTGACCCAATCCGAAATATAGAGGCTGCCGTCGTAGCCGAAGTCGATGTCGGTACCGAGGATTTTCCAGATGAACTGGTGCGAGTCGATCAGTTCGAAAGATGCTCCTTTGGGTTTGACGGCGAACGATCGGATGCCGCTGTTTGACGGTCCACCTCGGAAATCGCACATGAAGAAATGGTCTTTGTACCGTTCCGGCAATCCGACGCCGGGGTAGTAGGCCAGTCCCGACGGACCATCAGCGAGGTTCGCAATTGGCGGGATGATGTAAGCGGCCTGGCCTTCGTGCTGAGGGTGCCAGAGTTTTTCTCGATTCCACGGGCCGCGGTCTTTCAGGTACTGATAGTACATCCGCCAGCCGGAATCGCCGCCTTCGACGACATACACCCAGCGGGCTTTGTCGCCGCTGTCGGAATTGTTGTCGCCGGTGAACAGGTTGCCGTAATCGTCGAAGGCGAGTTCCTGCGGATTTCGCAACCCGTAAGCGAAAACTTCCAGCCCGGTGCCGTCCGGCTCGCATCGAAAAACGGCACCGGTATCCGGCCGAACAAGTCTGGTGCCTTCCTTCGTTTCCACGTTGTAACCGCGGTCGCCGATGCTGAAATAGATGCGTCCGTCTGGTCCCATGATCAGACCGTGCATGTCGTGACCTCGGAACGCGACGCGGACTCCGTAACCGTGATGCAGAACTTCTCGGTTGTCAGCCACGCCGTCACCGTCGTTGTCTCGCAGTTTCCACAGGTTCGGGATGCACGTGTAAAAGACGTCGCCGTTGCGAGCCAACAGACCAGCTCCGGTACCGTCTTCAATCGCGTTGAAACCGTCGGCGTAAACGGTTGATTTGTCCGCCTTGCCGTCACCGTTCGAATCTTCCAGCAGCCGGATACGATCGTGATGAGCGGTGTATTCGTAGACTTTTTCGCCGAGGTGCTTGCGGAACATCTCAACCCGCTGCTCGACGGTCTGCAGCGCGAGATCGTCGTGCAGCCAGTTCATGTGGTAGCGGTTATCTTCGACGCCGTGCTGCTGCCGAAAAGTTTCCGCAACGAAGATGCGGCCCTTTTCGTCGATGGCAAATGCGACCGGATTGGCCAGCATGGGCTCAGCGGCGTAGAGGCTACCGACCATGCCGTCGGGCAGCTGAAAGCCTTCGAGTGCTCGCTCACCCTCGTTCGACGCCGGCGCAATTGCCGGGCTGTAGGGCGGCTTCTCCTGAGCAGAAACGGGACTCAGGAATTCGGCCAGCAACAACGTCAGTGTGGCAGCAACGTGAATTCGAATCATCCGAAAACGCTCGTCGTTTATAAGTTGCCGTGTTCAGAATCTGAACACGCGAAAGGGACATTTCACAGTCGGAATCGACCATTCTGTAGCCCGGCAGCAAACTCCGCAACCAGGATCCGTTCAGGCTTTCTCACCGCGTGACCCGCCAACCTGGCGACCCGCACTGTTGTTTATACAGAAGTTTGAAAGCGGACCATTCTGCGATGAAACAACAGCCTGGATTGACAGTCTCGTCCGCAGTCACGAGGCTTCTCCGCGATGGCAGACAGCGAGGATGCCACCGTTGGTTCGACCAGCAGTGGGTGCAATTCTCACCGCCGGGCGAGCCTGCAGCGGCACCGTTTTCGCAGGATTCACTCAGGTTGGCGACCTCGACTTCTACGGCTCCGCAGGAGCTGACGGCTCTGGTATCGCTCCTCGAAAGCAATCCCGGTTTCGACGATCTGGTGGCGGCTCTGAAAGCCGGCAACAGCGGGACGATTGACGGAGCGTGGGGCTCAGCGTCCGCGCTGACTTCGGCCACGTTGTCCAGACGCTGCCCCGGAACGCTGCTGGTCGTGCTACCGCGGCAGGCGGATCTGGACGACTACACCGATGACCTCGAAGCGTTTCTCGGCGAAGCTCCCAGCATCTTTCCCGCCTGGGACACGCTGCCTGACGAGCATGACGTCACCGATTCAGTGTTCGGAAAACGACTGCGGATTCTACGTCGCTTCCAGGGAGCCGAGCCTCCCTGGCTGGTCGTGACGACGATCGCCGCTCTGCTGCAGCCGACTCCGTCACGAGCCGACATTCAGGCCGGAACACGTACAGTTTCGGCCGGCGACGAGCTTGATCAGAACGACTTTCAGCAGTGGCTGATCGACCGCGGTTTTGAACGCGTGACGGGAATTCAACTGCCGGGCGAGTTCGCCGTCCGCGGCGGAATTCTCGATCTGTACCCGCCGGATTCCGAAGACCCGATCCGCATCGAATTCTTCGACACCGAAGTCGAGTCCATTCGAAAGTTTGACGCCGAAAGCCAGCGGACGGTTGAGAATCTGAACTCGGTCGACATCGCGATTGTTTCGCCAGCCGATTCGGAATCGGATGCGACAGAGAACAGCAGAGCCGGTTCCCGGCAGATAACCGCAGACAGCAAGCGAGCGGCGAACAGCCATCTCGGCGGCGAGTCGCTGTGCGATTTCCTGCCGGATTCGACATGGTCGGTGCTCAGTGAGTTGAGTGATCTGGTGGCGGAAGGTCGGCAGTTTCTGGAGCGGATGAAGGACCCGCGTGGACTATTCAGCGTCGACGCGATCATGGCGAAGCTGACTCTCAAGCCAACAGTTGAAGTAGCTCCGATCGCCGCCGATGGATTCGACAAATCGTGTCACTTGCAGATTGAATCAATCGAGCGTTTCACCGGGCCGCGAGCGGAAGTGCTTCACGAACTGGCAGAAGTGGTCGGGCGGCAGGAACGCGTTCTGATCGCCTGCCACAACGAAGGCGAGCAGGAACGCCTGACCGAACTGCTGAACGAGGGCGTTCCGGATCTGGCGGAGCGGGTCACGCTGTGCATTGGTCGCGTCGGTCGCGGGTTCCGACTGGTGCCGCAGGGCGTGGTCGTGCTGAGCGATCACGAACTGTTCAATCGGACGGACATTCGCCGCGTCGCGAAGAAGAAGCCACAGTTTGAAAGCCGGGCGATCGACAGCTTCATCGAGCTGAACGAGGGCGACCTGGTCGTACACCTGATGCATGGCATCGGCAAGTACCACGCCATGAAAGTCATGGATAATGGCGACCAGATGGAGGAACACCTCGAACTGGAATTCCGTAACAAGGTGCGGGTTTACGTGCCAGCTTCGCTGATTCACCTCGTGCAGAAGTACGTCGGCGGTGCGAAAACTTCGCCCGAGTTGTCGCTGGTCGGCAGTTCGTCCTGGGCGAAGAAGAAGGAGAAAGTCTCCGAAGCCATCGCCGATCTGGCTTCTGACATGATCCGCCTGCAGGCTGCGCGAGCGGCCAAACCAGGCATCGCCTGCCCGCCGGATTCGCACTGGCAGAAAGAATTCGAAGCCGCATTTCCTTACACACCGACTCCCGATCAGGCGACAGCGGTCATCGAATGCAAGCAGGACTTCGAACGCGAACGACCGATGGACCGGCTGATCTGCGGCGACGTGGGTTATGGTAAAACGGAAGTCGCGATGCGGGCAGCGTTCAAGATGATCGATGCTGGCCGGCAGGTCGCCGTGCTGGTGCCGACGACGGTGCTGGCCGAACAGCATTACCGAACCTTCTGCGAACGCATGGCCGAGTTTCCGATCGCGATTCGTTCGTTGTCCCGGTTCAAAACCAGCGGACAGCAGAAGAAGGTGGTCGAAGAACTGAAGGCCGGAACCGTGGATCTGGTGATCGGGACGCACCGGCTGGTTTCCAAAGATGTCGGCTTCAGCAAACTCGGTCTGGTCATCATTGACGAAGAGCAGCGATTCGGCGTCGACGTCAAAGAGGCGTTGAAGCGGCTGCGGATGGAAGTCGACGTGCTGACTCTGAGTGCAACGCCGATTCCACGCACACTGCATCTGTCGCTGCTGGGCATTCGAGATATCTCGAACCTCACGACGCCGCCGCAGGAACGCGTGGCGGTAACGACTCGCATCTGCCGGTTCGACGTCGACCTGATTCGTCAGTCAATCGTCCGCGAGTTGAACCGCAACGGGCAGGTCTTCTTCGTCCACAACCGCGTTTACAACATCCACGACATCGCCGCGAGGCTGGAACAGATCGTCCCGGAAGCTCGCTACGACGTCGCGCACGGGCAAATGTCGCCTCACGAACTGGAAGCGGCGATGCTGCGTTTCGTCCGCGGCGAGACCGACGTGCTGGTCTGCACGACGATCGTCGAAAGCGGCGTCGACATTCCCAACGCCAACACGATGTTCATTCACCAGGCCGACAATTACGGGCTGGCGGATCTGCACCAGCTGCGAGGTCGCGTTGGTCGGTACAAACATCGAGCCTACTGCTATCTGCTGCTGGAAGAGGGGAAGACGCTGACCAGTACGGCGGCGAAACGAATGAAAGCGATCGAAGAGTTCAGCGAGCTGGGTGCTGGTTTCAAGATCGCCATGCGCGACCTGGAAATTCGCGGCGCCGGCAACATTCTGGGCACCGAGCAGAGTGGACACATCGCGACGGTCGGGTACGAGCTGTACTGTCAGCTTCTGGAAAACGCGGTGCGGACTCTGAAGAAGGAACCGTTGCGCGAGAAGAAACACGTGACGCTGGAACTGCCCGGTTCCACCTTCTTTCCGTCATCGTACGTCCCGCCGGGCAAGGCAAAGATCGAGATTTACCGGCGGCTGGCGGCCCTCGATACGGTCGAGAAGCTCCGCGACTTCGAGACCGAACTGCGGGACCGGTTCGGTCCCATCCCCGACGAGGCTGCCCTGCTGATCGCTCATCAGGAAGTCCAGATTCTGGCGAGGCTGTGGCACATCGTCCGAATTAATCTGGAAGAAAGCTTCATCACGATGACGTATGAGGAGCGGCGATACATGAATCTGCTGAAGAATCGTGTCGGTTCGCGGTTCCGTATCGTCGACGAAAAGCAGGCCTGCTACCTGATGAAGAACCCCAATGCCCCGCCAATCCGCCTGCTGAAGACGTTGAAAAAGATGTTGCAGCCATTTTCTGACTGACGGTATAACCCGCCTCCCTTCTCACTGACCACTCCCGTCGGGCTGCGCTGCGCTCTCAGATTCCCACCCTGATCCGCCCGGCAAATCGGTCTCGACCCGTTCTGAATGGATACAGAACCATGTCTTTCCGCATGGCTGTCGTACTTTGCCTTTTCCTCGTTGTTGGATGTCAGAAGCCCAGAATGCCGGGCTTTATCACGAAACTGACCGGATCCGCGACGGAAGCTGATGGACATGCCCCGCCTCGAACAACGCACGCCAGCACGTCGCCCAGCAGCATTCCAATGGGCGAAAGTAAATTCAACGAGTCTGACATTCAGCTGACGGACTTTTCCAATGACTCTGCCCCGACGGAACTGTTCGGAGCAACGGTTGTCGCGACGGTGAATTCGTTACCGATTTTTGCCGACGACGTCCTGGAAGCTCACGCTCAGAATCTGGGTAAGGCAGAAGAGCAGTTGTCGCCCGAAGAGATGAACAAGTTACGCGCCCGATTGATTCAACAGGAATTACCTCAGCACATCGAAAAAGCACTGCTGGTATCGGCGCTTCGCGAAGACATCGAAAAAGAGCAGTACGAGCAGCTGACCACGCAGGTGGATAATCTTTTTGAGAAGGAAATCGACCGGCTGAAAGAACGATACGACGTCGAAACGAAAATCGAACTGCAACGAATTCTAGAGCAACAGGGAACATCTCTCGAAAGCCTGAACACCGCCTTCGCTTCGCGAGAACTTTCGATGTTCTACATCGGTCGAAAATCCAAAGATGCCACCACACTCAGCCGCCAGGAGCTGATGGACTGGTACGAGCAGAACAAGGCTCAGTACGCGATCGAAGCAGCTGCGAAATGGCAGCAAATTCGGATCAACATCACCGCTGACGGCGGTCGTGAAGCAGCATTTACCCGCATGAAACAGGCGATTGACGCACTGCGAAACGGCACCGACTTTGGTGAAGTGGCGAAACAGTTCTCCGATGGCCCGAAACGGGACACTGGCGGTGTCTGGGACTGGACAAAGCAGGGCAGCCTGGCGGACGAAAAAATCGAACGGGCTCTGTTTGAAATCCCGGTTGGCAAAATCAGCCAGCCTCTGGAAACAAAATCGGCATTCGTCCTCGTTAAGGTCAGCGAGCGCCGGGAAGCTGGCTTCGTGCCGTTTGAAGAGGTGCAGGACAAGATCAACAATAAACTGCAATCCGATGCTCGCCGGGACGCCGCTCAAAACGTCATCAAAGACCTGAATAACACGGCCACGATCTGGACGATCTTTGATAAGAAGCCCGGAGCGTCTGCTCCGACAGCGCCGGCGAAGTTCTGATCGTCAAGTTCATTCGTCGATCAGAATGGTCCGTCACACGGCAGAGAAGGAACTTCGCCATGCGTACCCTGCGTTTTCTGCACTCGATTGCTTTCTCGGTCGGTCTGACCGTTCTGCTTTGCGGTGGAGTCGTCCTGCTGACTGAGAAGATCGTGATCTATCCACACGAACGCTCGCTGCCACTTCTTCAATTAAACAAAGTGGAAGAGGTCGGTTTCCGGGCACTCCATAAACTCCCGGGCCTTCACGCTCGTCAGGGATTCACACCGTCAGACACCGTTGGTGGCGGAATGCTGGGGGCCGGATCGCTGATCTGCCTGCTGTCTGGCGGTTCCATGTGGCGTCGCGCCAGGTAGCAAGCTTGAAGCCTGCTATCTCACCATCTGCTGAGCGATTTCTTTCAGCCGCGTTGTCTCGGCAGATTCTGATTCGATGTCAACATTCGACTCTTCAAGAACTGCCTGCAGAAAACGCACGAAACCAGGACGCGTTTTAACGGCCGGCCCCGAGTCATCCGTTGCGATGTAGGTGCCAACCGACGTGCGTTTCAGGGCGGAAGCGTTGCGGAAATCAACAGCGACGAATTGAGTGTCCAGCTGCTGATGGCCGTCTGCAGTCTCCGCGTAAATTTCGCCAGATTCCGCGATCACGAGTCGCTGCTGCTCGACCGGAACCTGGATTGCCGGAACGATCGGCAGCAGGCCAGCGCCGGTATGAATTCCCAGGCGGCCCTGGGCATCGAAGCCAAGCATTCCGGTACGCACAAACTCGAGTTGTCCATTACGCTCGACTTTCAGCCAGCCCTGGCCGCTGATAGCCAGGTCAAGCGGATTATTTGTTGGCGTCATTTCACCAGGTCGAAGATCGAGCCGAGTCAGCCACTGAACGGTCGGTGCTTGAGCAGCCTCAGAAACCGCGCCGGTGACAACACCAGACTCCGTTGTAGTGCGCGTTGGCTCGTCTGCTTCCGCAGCGTCAGTCGAATCGTCACTGACCGAAACGTTGAGCAGTACGATCTGCCTCCGCTTGAACCCGACCGTTTTCTGGTTCGCCAGATTTTCGGCGTAATTGCGGTCAGCTGCCTGGCGTAGCCGCTTCGCGAGCGGTGATTCATTCGCCGCGTTGGTGTGCATGACGCGTGAGTATTGTGACGACGACGCCTCAATCGGAATTGGTCGCGCATTGTCTGCGGCCAGTGCTGGAAACAGTCCGGGAGCAGGCGCTGCGGTGCCGGCCATCTCCGGAAACGACAATCCCAGCGACTCAGCAGCCACCGAACCAAGCTGCTGCCTCAGATTGAGAATTTCTTCTGCCTGACCGGGTGGCAAATCCTTCAACTGCGAATTCCAGACAGCCGCGTCCGCCTTTGAAAGTGCTGGCAGCCCGACTGGAACGCCGCCCGACATCAGGCTTGTTGGCTGGTCAGAAAGTTGATGCTCCGAATCACCAGCAGCCTCGACGATCACCTCGGGGAAGTAGGCGATGTCTGGCTCAGCGGAACCTTCTGTGGAGCCATGCCCTTCGCCGTTGGATTCTGCGGGCGACGCCCCTGGTCGCAGAGACTCTTCAACGGACAACTCGGTCTGCAACATGGCGGCAGGTCCGGATTGCTGTCCCGACACCAGCTGCCAACCGTCCGAGTGGAATGGTGACACCGTGGAACGCGCGGGCTGCTCAGGTTTGCCCGAGGGCAGCGACTGCCCGACGCGGACACCAATCAACAGCGTCGTCAGCAGACAGCCAACAATGAGCGGTATTCGAGATTTCATGTCCGCCTCCGTGCAGACTTTACAGTTCTCTTGCTGCGGACAAAGTCGCCCGCAGTCAAGCGGTTTGCCGCGACTCCTCAATGTGAAATCATTGACCGATGTCGCTCTATTGAGTCCCTGCGGCCTTTGGCTGAGCGACAATCCGTGTCAGAACATACTGCCTGGCCACAGGCTGGTTAACCTCAAAGATCGCGTCTTCGATCTTCTTTGCTTCCGCGGCGTGTCCGGCAACTCGTTCTGACAGACCTTCCAGTTGCTTTTCCATCTGGGCGACTTTCTCGCGATCTGCGTCAGTCTGAGCGTCACGTTTCGTTCGAGCATAACCCTGAAACAATCGCCACTCGTTCCGCAGATTTTTTACTGGCCCACTGTTTCGGTCGCGGTTCAGATGAGCGATTTTCAGAGCCTGCAGATACTGCGGCGTTTTGTTGTTGGCCTGGAGTTCAACGCCTTTCGACAGCTGCTCCGACGCCCACGCTCCCACAACCGTGCCGTCGATCGACAGTTCGTAGCGACCGGGTGTGAGTCCGTAAACAGCAATGGCTTCGCGACTGTTGCGATGCCCAAGTTTCGTCAGACTGACTCCAATGTCCGCCTCTTCAGGAAGTACCCACGGCAGTCCATTGGCGAGCCACATGAACTCGACGCCAGTTTCCGTTCGCTTCAAATCCGAAACAGTCCCACCCGCAGCGGTCACTTTGGGCTCGGCCTTTCCAGGCAAACGAATCACGATATTTGACAGCGGAGCCTTCAGACCGAGATCGTCGATCAAAGCAACAGCCATCACCGCCTGACCGGGAGCATCCGGGTGGACGGCATCATGAATCATCGTGAAGGTGGGATCTGTTTTTCGAGCAGCAAACGTGAGGTTGTTAAGCGGCCCCCACATGTCAACGAAGCCGTATCCCTTTTCGACGGCGACATCACGTAGCCAGGTTCCATAGTAGATCAAGACGCCGTTGTACTGAGTCAAAAGTCCGTCGGAATAGGTGCGGCCTTTACGAGGAAACATGCGTGACGCTCGCGAGTCATACATCGTTGGCGTCATCAGAACAGGAGTTGCTCCTGCCGCGACGATCTTCTCGACGACCGTTGTCATGTCGCGATGGTAGGCATCGAATGTCGCCTGGTCGTACGACTGATAGGTCCCGTCGTTCATTCCCAGCAGTATGCTGACGTACTTCGGTTTGTAAGCGGCGACGTCTTCGTCGAATCGAGCCAGAGCGTCCCAGGCACGAGCTCCACCGACTCCCGAGTTGTGAAACTTCAGTCGAATGTGCGGCATCCGCTGGTAGAAGAAGTCCTCAACATACTGCGTGTAGAGGCACTGATGAGTGATGCTGTCGCCCAGAAAAACAAAGCTGTCTCCGTCCTGCAGATCCAATTTTTTCAGCGGAGCCTTGGGAACATAGGCGTCGACCGCGACCTCGTCGGCAAAAGCCGAGGACACGACCAGCAGCGCCGAAACGACCAGCATTAACCGCAGCAGATGCCTGAAAACCATGAGGAAACTCCAGTAGGAAATAATCAGGGGATCACCAGGATTCTGCAGGATTCACTGTTGTCGGAAACCGCCAAATCCTCAATCGGCCTATTCGTCTTCTTCGTCGTCAGATTTGGCAACCGGTTTGGCGTCTGCCTCATCGTCGCCATCACGCTTGATGATGATTGGATTCTGGTCGTCGATCAGCACCTTCGGAAAGTTCTTCCGAATCGCTGCCAGACCTTCTTCGCCGATCTGATTGCCGGTCATGTCGACAGACTTGAGCTTCTTGAGCGACCGATCAGCACCCAGCGTTAACGCGCCTTTATCCGTGATCCGACCATAGCTGATGTCAAGATCGCTGATTTTGTCGAGCAGGCCCCATTCATGGAGGTAGTCGCACGACGCGTTGACGGGATCGATCAATGTGAGGCGGCGAAACATTCGCAGCTCGGGCGCCTGCAGCAGCACTTTGGAAAGTTTCAGCGTCAACTCGTCGAGCGTCAGCCCGTAGACCCAGCCACGATACCACTGGATCTCGCAACCTGGTTTCGTCTGAAATGGTCGACCAGGAATATCGCGCATCATGATGAAGTCGGCCAGAGGTCCGATCCACTGGCGACCATGCGCGTTCAGAATCCGTCGCTCCTGCAGTTCGAGTTCGAACTGTTTCTCGCGACTCAGTTTCGTATTTTCCAGAGCGATCTGAATCTCGATCAGGTCAGCTCGCGCCTCTTCGCCGTTTTCGCGAAGCCACTCAACGTACGCTTCGTGGCGTTTAAGATCTTCCGGCTTTTCGAAAATCTTCTTCTCTAGCTTTTCGCTCATCGTCGTCCTTTCGCCGGGAAGCAGAGGCCAACTGCGCGTGGCATGGTCGCAACAGGCCTTTTATCAATTCGCTTCCGGTCTCATCGTCCAGATCTGCGGGTCAGACTTTACCTGGGACCCCGGAAACGCCGCACATTCTAGCGGCAAAAAACGACCTGTGAACAACGCGCGGACGTTAACCCCGGCAGAATCCAATCTCTGTCGGCGATTCAATCCCAACGCGATTTCGACGAAATGGTGAAAACTACTCGCTCGAATCGGCAGCAGCTTCTTCGACAGGCGCCCCCATGACGTGGTAACCGCAGTCGACATGGAGATTCTCGCCGGTAATTCCGCTGGCGAGATCGCTCAGTAGAAACATCGCGGATTTGCCGACTTCGTCGCGATCAACCGGCCTGCGAAGAGGCGACATCGCCGTATACAGCTGATCCATCTTGCTTTGATCGCTGACCGCACTGGCAGCAAGCGTTTTAATGGGGCCAGCACTGATCGCATTGACTCGGATATTGCTTTCCGAGCCCAGCTCGTGCGCCAGATACTTGACTGAAGTTTCCAGAGCCGCCTTGCACAGTCCCATAATGTTGTAACCGGGGATGACCGTTTCACCACCCAGATACGTCAGTGTCAGTATGCTGCCGCCATTTGGCATCAGCTCTTTGGCTCGCGACGCCAGCGAAATCAGGCTGTAGCACGAGATTTCCATCGATAGCTTGAACCCGTCGCGGCTGCAGGCATAAACCGGACCTTTGATGTCTGCCATCGGAGCGTAGGCAATGGAGTGAACGACAAAGTCGAGTTCGCCAAAAGCCTCTTTTGCCAGCGCAAACGCTTTGTCCAGGTCCGCGTCGTCAGTGACGTCGCACGAGGTGACGACTTTGGCCCCCAGCGGATCGACGAGTTTCCGCAGTTTCCGCTCGGCTTTCGGTCGCTCCGGATCGGAGTCTGGAAGGTGGGTAAATCCCATCTCGGCACCTTCTGCCGCCAGCTGCTGTGTAATCGCCCAGGCGATAGACCGGTCGTTCGCGATTCCGAAAACCATGCCCTTTTTGCCAGTAAACAGTCCCATGACTCGTTCCTTGCCGCTTTCGATATGTTTATTTTTGAGCGAATGCCGCCACCGGGCCAGCCGCCACTGAGTGACCAGACAAAGTTGGCAGAGCATACCGAGACCCCGCCAGCGCTTCAACTGGCGCTGGCAACAAGAATGCGCCAACAACAGACACCATTGCTGTGTGGTTCAACTCCCGAAGTCGTTACACCAGCACAATCCTCTGAAAACAGGGACTGTTACACGACGACATCGGAAATCGTGAGGAGACTGTCGTAGAACCTGTCGGTCTCGACGTCAGCTCGCTGCAGCATGGTCAGCAGCAGATTACTGAGTCGGGCGTCGCTGTCGACCGGCCGCGAGCAGATGTTGTAGTGCCCTTTAGCGTCGGACATGTCGTACTGTCCGATCTTCGGCAGGTTGAAGTCGACGTGCTGGCCATGCTTAACGCCCAGCGATTTTCCGCCGGCAAGAATCAATGGCAGGTTCGCATTGCAATGACTGTGTCCGTAAGCCATGCCGCTGCCCCACAGAACCTGTGTGCTGTCGATCAGACTTTCGTCGCCATCCTTGTGATTCGTGAGCTGGTCCAGGAAGTAACTGAACTGCTCGATCAGGAACGTATCGGTTTGACAATTCCTGGAAAACCTGGCGAAAAATCTGACCTGTCGAGTGGACTCGTCCCTATGGGTGCGGAATCAGACAGCAGGTATGTCGGAAAGAGCTCGACGAGTTCGACCGACTTCGAGTCGTCAGATCACCGTCAAATCAGTAAATTTGCGAGTCTCGGTTGGAAGCGAAACGCCTGCAACGGCAGCTGCACGGAGAGAAGAGCATGAAACGTCTCACGACAGCATGGGCACTTGCCAGCCTGGTCATTGCCACCTCGCTGTTGAATGCAGGTGGAGTTGCCTGCGGCCAGGGCGGACCGCGGCCCGGCGACCTCGGAGCATCGGATCTGGACCTCGGTGAGCCGGGGATTGCCTGGTACACCACCTGGGAAACGGCTCAGGCCGAAGCCAGACGCAGCGGTCGTCCGATCATGTTTGTGGCAGCGGCGACACAGTGCCACGGCGTGTCGGGCGTGTTCTGACCCGGCTACACCGCTACGCAGAACGGTCTGTTCGCGTCCAAAGATTTTATCGATGCCTCGCGTGACTTCGTCTGTGTGAGAATCGACTCTTACGAAACTGCCGAGCACCAGCAGTACGTTCGCACGTTCCTCAATGGTCGCTTCGAAAACAGTGCCTTCTGCCTGTTGGCTCCCAACGGTCAGGACTGGCTGATGCGAGCCGGCCGCGGTCCTGAGATGGTGCTCGGAAACCGCTCGTCCGTCCTTCAGATGAAGACGGTCGCGGCGAAGTACCCGGATAAGAAAGACAGCACAGATGCGATCGTCCAGGATTTCCACAGTGTCCGGCAGGCGTTGAACGTGGCCTCCGCCGATCAACGAGTGCTGGTCATCGTGAGCGGTCCGAAAACGCAGACCGACGGCCTGCGTCAATCGTTGAAAGCGGTCACCAACGACGAACGCATCATCGGAAGATTTCACGTTGACTTCGACGAAACCAGCGACTGGCACAAGCAGATCAAGGGCCTGCAGGCCGGGCCCGGCATTGTCGTCATTCGACCTGGTGAATTCGGCATGGATGGCACCGTGATGCGCCAGCTTCCACTCAGCACGAGCAACTCGGAAATCGTCAACACGCTGCTTGCCGCGAATTCCGAATTCGCCAGGACGACAAAGAAGAAGGTCTATTCAAGCCACGTCGCCAAAGGCCGCAGTCTGGGCATCTACTTTGAAAGTGTCGTGCCGTACGGCGAAGATCGTGACGGCGACGGCAAAATTGATGGCCCGGGGCGTCCCGGCGGAAGTTCTCGCGGAGTCCCACCTGGCCGCCGTCCACCACCGCGATAGCGAACTTCGTTTCACCAACTCCGCACGATCAAAGCGGTCTCAGCCTCAGCTCTCGTCCGTGTGTGTTGACCTCGCGGAACACCTCGACGATCAGTGATCGCTGGTACGGTGGTGCAGCCTCAGCATCTCTCTGCCGAGTGCATCGCCAATCAGGAAGTAGCTTTCGGCATTGCCAAACCAGTGATGACCGTGGCCGACGTTTGGCGACTGTTCAGCCGGACGCGCAAAGTCGGCGGTGGCTGCGAAAGCGACCGTTCCTTTGAACTCGTCTCGTGAGGCCGCGGCCCGCTGAGCGTTTCGGATGGCTCGCATGGCGTCGCTGGCCTGCGGCCCTCCGTTGCCGAGTTCGCCGATGACGACCGGCAGCTGCGGCTGATTGAACTCAGCACGCACGTCGTGAATCAGGTGGACCAGATTCTGTTCGTACTCGATCCGTGCTTTTTCGTCGAACATGTCGTTCCAGCCCTGCATCCAGACGAAGCCGGAGATCTTCAGCTTGCGGCCAGCCAGCGACGGGAAATCCGTATCGACGCGGTCGAGTGCTTCGCGAACCTCAGCGATCATCTGTTTGAAATACGGACCGGTTTCACCGCCGACGCTCGGCGGTCGAAAGTCTTTGAAGAGACTCTTGCCGCCCCACGCCGTTTTGATCAGAAGCACCGGTTCTGTAAACGCATCGCCGACGACGTGCCCGAACTGAAACTCCGGGCCGATGTGATGACTGCCAGCATAGCCCGCGAAGCCAATCGACAGTCCGCCTTTCTTCGTCTCATCACGAGTCTTGAACCGAACGAACACATCGTCGCGCACTACCCATTTCCCGTCGGCATCTTTCACGTGCGAAAATAGCTTCGCCTTCTTTGGATCCTGCATGACGTGCAGCAGCGTGCCCTTGCCGCCGTTGTAATATTTCGGATGGTCAAGATCGACAACGCCCTGCCCTTCCATATTGGATTGCCCCGCGAGAATAAAAACCCGCACTGGCTCTGCAGCCGTTGCGGAACTACTGCTGTCAGCACACACGAGCAGCAGTAAGAGCAGGCTGAATAAGACTATCGATTTCACGTTGTGATCCTCGTGAGAATGAGTGCCACGGTCAGTCAGGTGGCTGACACAAGCTGACCCGCAAACACTACGCTGGAACCTTAACAGTCAGCAATCTCGGTGCGGAATCGTAAGCCGAGTCGGTTCGATCGACACTGGGCTGTGCTTTCGAGAGACTGAGGGGTCACACGCTGTGTTGACCTGACATCTAATCCGGAAGAAGCATCATGCCACGTTTTTACATGCTGACCAGTCTTGTTTCCGTTGTTCTGTGCGGAGCGGCATCCGCAGCTGATCCACCGTGCGTGAAGAACGCTCCGGATGTCGGGACAAAGATGCCGCTCATTTTCTGTGATGACTTTCAGTCAGGAAGCTCGGACAAGTGGGTGCCGGGAGACTCGAAGGCGTGGAAGATGACGAAGCTCGACGACAACTTCGTGTTTGAGCAGTTTCAGCAGAGCAAGGTTCAGAACCCGGTTCGCTCGCCGTTTAATCGCTGCCTGATCAAAGACGTGACTGTTGGCGACTTTGTGCTGGATCTGAAGTTTCAGTCAACGAAGAAGGACTACGGCCACCGGGATCTGTGTCTGTTCTTCGGGTTTCAGGATCCGTCTCACCACTACTACGTGCATTTCGGAAAAGTGACTGACGACCACGCCAATCAGATCTTCATTGTCAATGACAAGCCGCGGACAAAGATTTCGACAAAAACCACAGCAGGAACAAACTGGGATGACGAGTGGCATCACGCTCGGATTGTTCGTGACGTCGAATCGGGAAACATCGAGATCTACTTCGACGACATGCAGACTCCGGTCATGACAGCGACCGACAAAACATTCGCGTGGGGCCAGGTCGGAATCGGGTCGTTCGACGACACCGGGCGTTTTGACGACGTGTACCTGTTCGGGCACGAAGTCAAAAAGCCAGAATGACTTCCAACAGGATGACGCTCGGTTTAACGGAGCATCCGGACGCAACCCACGAGCGTCTGGTTGCGACACGAACCGCGACCGCCAGAACATTTGCCGCCGTTGCCAAGCTCGCAAACGGCAGCCAAAGCGGGAAGCCCGACTGCGCATTTGCGGGTACAACTTGAACCAGAACACCCTGACCGCAAGCCAACTGTTCGTGGTCGAATCCGAGTAGTTCTTACTCGTCGACGACCAAAACTTCGGGCGTAAGCAGAAGGAACGTGCGGTTTCCGGACGTCAATGTCGCGACTGGCAGACTGCCAGTCACGTCAAGCAGGACCGGCGTTCCATTGGGAAGCTGAGGCAGCAACGAAAAAGTTGTTCCGACTTTCCCCATGCTTTGCTTTTGACACCTCAGTGACAATCGCACAACGCTTCGATCCGACGACGCGACCGGCTGAAGACTCAGTCGGCCATGCCCGCTGGACTCATCTCCAAACAGCAATTCGCACTTCTGCCCGTTAAAGAGCGTCATCCTCGGAAGCGATTTCGGCTGCCCGATAGTCCGCAACTCTGCCGCCTGATCTTTCGACAGGACTGCAAAACGGTGCTCTGGCGAATTCTCCATTGCTTCGAATTTGAGACCGCTTAATTCCTGTTCCGGAACATTCAGCACGTCACCCTGGACAACGACCTGGATATCGTGCAGCCGACGCAACTGGTCGAGCAGGTTACTGATTTCACGATGGACATCCTGAGTCTGACGAATCACCAGGCTGAGCGTCGTCTCGTTTGCCCGAAGCGTCCCCAGTCCGCCGACTTCCTGCCAGGAGTCAGGCTCAACGACCGTTGTGATCAGCTCGCTAATCGAATCCATATCCAGTTGTGAATGCTCGTAAGCGACTCCAGAAACCAGAGTCACCCCACCTGAGCGAGGCTCAGAGTCCTGCTGCAAGATGTACGCGCCGTCGTCGGACAGTCTCACCACGACCGACTTCGGAATCGGAATCACCAGGTCTGCCACGGGGTAAGCAGCAGCAACCATTCTCCCCTGCATGCGAAGTTGGCTCGTCACGATGACGACGCTACTTTCTTCGTCAATCGTGATGCCAAGATTGAGGGGCTTGAGAAGAAGCCTCAACGCCGAATGAATCGCAACTTCATTCAGCTCAATCGTGACCGGCGTAGTGCTGGCGATTCCTTCTTCTTCAAGCCCCAACTCGTCCAGAATTATGTTCAGGTCACCAGTGGTTCGAAACCAGGCAATGGCCTCTTTAAGCGGCGTGCGATCAAACTTCGGCGACACCAGCTTCTGAAGCGAACGCCGCCTGCGAATCGTGTCCCACTGTGACAAGAGTTGCCGATCTTCTGCGAAGACAGGCGAAAGGCCGTTTCTCTCAGCAGCCGTTCGCTTCGCATCAGAGACTCGAAGTGATTCAACTTTGCTGGCAGAAACCTCTGTGGCCTTAAACGTGTTGGCATCGAGAACAAAGTTGATTTCTTCAGCCTGCAACAGCGATGAGTCCTTCGCAGGATCCAGTTGAATCGTCATCGCGACGTTCTTCATCAAGCACTGAATACCGTTCTCAGCCTTCGCGTTTCCACCCGCTTGAATTGTCATCAGCAAGGAATTAGCTTTGGCCCTGATCAACTGATGAGGAGCGGTGAGTACGACGTTTCCGCTGAGTTCGATCGTCAGCGACTTTCCCTGAGAAATACGACACTGATCAGCCTGCATCGACAACGGGCGAGTGAAGCCGAAAACCTCGGTTCGCGTCAGCATCAGCGTCAATGGTGCTTTCAGAACGGCGATCCCCTCGGCGTCAATCGCCACGTCCAGCTCTGAACCTTCCCTCGGAATGGCTTCCAGACGACAGCCGCCATGCCTGAAGATCAAACGCCCGGAGTGAAGTGACGCAGCACTCGTCTCTTCCCCGCCCTGACGCTTTGGCACTGCCTCAATGGGCTTTTCGCTGGCCTGCTTTGTGTCGCTGAAACCGGATGAGGCAGGTTTAATGTTGTCCGAGTTGCCGGCTCCGGAGTTCGTCCTGTCGGTATCTTTACTCGCTTCTTTCGATTCCGCTGTCCCGTCTGTTTTCGATGCAGGCTGCTCGGCATCCGACGAGGATTCTGTTGGAGCATCCGCACTCACCACAAAAGCAGCGCCGGGCAGCGTTAATACGGCGGCTCCGATGGCCACCAGCCAGCACCACCATGGACTTCGGCGTTGACATCCTTGTCTCAGCGTCATGATTCTCTCCAATCGTTGTGAGGTGACGTCTACCGGTCGTACGCCCGGAAAGACGGGAACAGGTTTCAATTGACTCTTGAGATCCAGTACGTCGAGCAATGCTCGTGCATAGCTGGCCGGGTCACATTTCAATTCGCCGAGCACTTCTTCATCGCAGCACCGCTCGGCTTCACGAGTCGTCATTTGGCTGACCCACCAGACCAGCGGATGGAACCACCACAGTGCCTGAGCAACCGTTTGCAACATGCCGACCCACAGGTCGCCCCGTCGAATATGCAGCAGTTCGTGTGCAAGAATCGGGGCGACGGATTTCCCCTGAAGCTTGTCTGCCACAACAGCGGGAATCAGCACGGTCACCCGGAAGAAACCAATGACCGCTGGACCAACCAGACTCTCGGTCACGATCAGCCGCACTCGGCGTCGCACTCCCAATTGTCGAGACAGCGACTCCAGCAGCAAGACCAGCTCCGGTGATTCCCGCTGCGAGGACGATCGCACGAGCCGCCAGAAGCTCAGCCATCGAACCGTCACTCCGACAAGTACGAGCAGCGAAACCGTCAACCAGACCACCAGCGACACGACTCCGACTTCCGTTGGAACGACATCAGTGTCTGGTGACTTGAAGACGTTCGCATTGTGAAGCAGTTCGTCGGCTTCCACGTCATCCAGAATGACGCCTGCAAATTCATCCGAAGACACTTCAGAATCGAAGACCGTCACCGTGCCGACGTCGAGAAGTTCCTTCCATGCCACTGAAGACAGTTCGGCATCAGTGGCGACCGTGGTTCCGATTGGCACCTCGGACTGCAGCCAGCAGAAAACACCGCCTGGACTCGACCACAACGGAGGCGTCACACACTTCACCAGAACGACCAGCCACAGCAGGTGAGACAGATGTGGTCGCCGTTGCGTGAACCATCGATTCACAGCAGCGACGACCAGAATCAGCAGCGTCACCTGCCACAACTGTGCCAGCGCGACGGGAATGAATTCGGATGTCATCCCTCAATTCCTTAAGATCGGAAACCGTGCAATCCCTGATCGTCCGACATTCCCGGCGGCCAATGCGGGCTATCTGTCGTCCAGCCGGTCAATCATCTGACGCAGTTCTGCAAGCTCCTCGTCACTGACGCGACCGTCTTCAATCAGGTGTCTCATCAATGGAAGCGTTTCGCCGCCGAAAAGCCTGTCGACAAGATCGCCAACCGTTTCGCGAATGACGGTCGCTGGCCGAACTTTGGGCGTGTACACGCGGGTGCGGCCATCAAGTTCCGCTTTCACATACCCTTTAGCGTCGAGTCGACGAAGATAGGTCTGTACCGTCGCAAAATCCATTTGCCGTTGCGGCGGGAATGCAGCGTGAACTTCCCGGACCGTGGCTTTCTTCAGCTCCCACAGGATCCGTGCCACTTCCATTTCGCCCTTTGACAGGGCCCGTCGCTCAGACATCGAGTCAACTCATCCTCTCCACGTACATTCGTAATTGAAACGAAAGGTGACGTACGTTTGTAAGTCTGTCAACGGCAGATTGTTGGTCAGGACGACGTCCAGTACGAGCGTCTGCCCGACGAGAACGGGATGAATCGAAGAAATCCCGTTCGGCAGTTTGAAAGCCCATGCACGAGCCACTGAGGTCGTGACTGTGTGCAACGGATGAATCAGGTTGTTTCCCGGCGACCGTCGGGGAGGACTGGGGAGCGTCTGAGTGTTCAGGTTTCTTAGCAGTTCCCTGGCGTGATCGTTACGCAACGCTGACACCGTCTCTGAACGGTTGGTGTGAGCATCCAGTCTGCATTTCGCAAATCCAGCCTGTGACCTGACAAATCGAATCGAAGGCGGGCTTCCAATCGGCATGTCCGGATTCACGCACGTTGGCCTGTCCGATTATTTGTCCTTGAACAATTGCGAGAATCGGTCCGGCATAGGCGTTGCGACGGGTTCTGGACTTGCAGCCGCCTTTGAGGTCCTGATGCGTCGTGGATGCACTCCGCCGAACCGGAGTTCCTGCCTTAGAACGCACCTCAACTGACAGCGTCCTGCTGCGACTCTGACAACGACAACACAACGTTTCCGACGGTCTCGTTTTTCACATCACCTGCGAGACTTCGGAGCGGTGTCGCACAAGCTGGTCTCACGTCCTCTCACAGAAGATTTCCGTTATGCCCGAATCAAATCGCTCAGGTCGAGCACTGATTCTTACGCTGCTCGTTCTTGCCATTGTCGGCGTCGTCGGCTGTTATTACTTCACCAGGCCAGTCGATCCTGTCACCGAGCTGCGTCAGCGAATCGACCGGACCATACTATCGGGCAATCCACGGGGTGCTCTGGTCCTGCTTCGCCAACTGGTGCAGATCCAGCCAGACAATTACGCCGTCCACAAAGTGATTGCGGACACCGTTCGTGACATCGCCAGGGAAACGAACCCAAACGCACCCGACCCACCGGAGGCGATTACGCATTTGATCGAAGCGGCCAGAATTCAGCCAGGCAACGTCGAGGTGCTCCGCCGGCTCTACAACAACTTTCAGCGAACGGGTCAGGACGAGAACGCTGGTGCGGCTGCCATCCGGCTGGTCAAGCTGGGTAACACCAGCACCGACACTGTCGCGCGAGCCATTCGCCACGCTCTGGAAATCGGTGACACGGAATTCATCGACTCTCAGTCTGGTGGGCTGGCCGAAGATTCTTTGCAGGCTGATATTCTGAATCTTGCCGTGAGGATCGAACGAGAAGGAGAGCAGGCGAAAGACGAAACATTCTGGAGTGCGGATCGGCTGGTACAGAGACTGCAAAAGACGGCGAGCATTCGCGTTCAGGCTCTCGACAAATTCTACTTTCGGCATTTGGGCGTCATCTTCGAAACCACAGTCCGCCATGCTCACTCAGGAGCAGAAGCCGATCGACGGCTCCTTCAGGCATTCTCGATCATTTCGCAACTGGCTATCAGCGACGTGGGACGCACGAATCGGATCGATGTCGTGGAAATGGCGGCTCGTCCGGTGCATGCCGCGCTGAGATCCCGAGTCCGAGAAGACCTGGATCAGCGCATCAGCAATTCTGAACGAAACGACATACCGGCCAGAAAACGCGCGCTTCAACAGTTTGTCGATCTGGCCGAACCTCTCTTCAAGATGGGAAGTGCGTCACCATTCGTCTATGAGCAGCTTTCACGAGTCTCGCTCGAACTCGAAAACGACAACCTGACCATCACAATGCTGCGTCGCGGATTTCAGCTGCACGCGAAGATGTCACCGGAGAGGCAGAACGAGCTGATGTCGGTGCATGCCCAGTCCGCCATGCGGCTGATCAGTCGTGGTCGGTTCGAACCGCTCCGTGAAGACATCGCCGAACTCAAGCGGCACAAACACACGGCTGAACTGGGCGAGCTGATGAACGGCTTGCTCGCCTTTCAGCAGGGACGCTTCGCCGATGCATACACCAGCCTGTCGGCAATTCCGAAAAACTCGCCTCATGCAATTGCCGCCTCGGGACTGCTGATTCGAGTGCTGCTGACTCAGGATCGCTGGGAAGAAGCGCTCGAACTGATCACCCGGATTGACGATTTGTGGCCAACATTACCGGAGGTCACCCGACACTGGCTCGTCGAAGCCGCCGGAAGCCGAGACCGGATGAAGCTGCTCAAAGTCTGTTGCATGCTGCGTCTCGGTCAGATTCAACCTGCGATCAAGGTTTTGTCTTATCTGGATGAAAGTTCGCTACGTGCCAAATCGCGGCTGATTCGCCTGATAGAATTGATGCGTTCCGGAAATTCAAAGCGCAGCTGGGAAGTCCTGCGGGAAGCTCGAACCGACGACCCACACGACTTTGATCTGCTGCTGGGTGAATTTGGATTGCTGCTTCGCGACAACGCAACCGAGGGCGCCGCGCGTCTTCTGCAGACTTTCGTGCAGCGGCATCCGGATCAACCGCACGCCGGGCTGGCCTACGCCGAGTGGTTGCGCAGCCAGGGCGAAACCGTAGCGGCGTTGAAGACGATGAGAACGGTCCGGTCCACCACACCGGAATCAGTTCTGGTCTGGTTGCTGACCGCTGACCTGCTCATGACCGAACAACGCGCGACGGAACTGGGCGCGCTGGTCGCCGAAATGCAGCATCACGAGAAAGCGATTCCTCACATCCCGGTGCTGCACGCTTACTCGGTGTTGCGAAACGACGGGCTCGACGAAGCCGCAGCGGCGATGCTGGAGTCAAGCTTTGAAGCCCACCACAGCAACGGTTATACGACAACCGCGGCGATGGTTTCGCTCGCGAAGGGTGATGGCGACGTTGCTTACAAACAGTTTGCCGCCGCGTTCAACGTGTCGAACGTCGCGGCTGCTGATCGCGAACAACTTCTGGATCGGATCGGCGAAGCGTTTGCCGATATCGACCCGGATGCGATTTCTCTGCACATCGATCGCGTGCTGGTGGATTTTCCAGCGGAACCGACCCTGTTAATCGCCGCGGCAGATCTGGCCATGCGTCGTGGGTCATTTGAAACAGCGGCGTTGCGCATCGATTCGCTCGCAGCCGTCGATGCCTCGCCAGGTCGAGCAGCCTTTCTCCGGGCAAGACTTCTGTCAGCGTCGGGTCTACCGAACAAAGCTCTGGATGAATTGCAGAATCTATTCAAAGTCGCCCCCAGTCACGGCCGAGCACGGCTGATGGCCGCTCGGCTCGAATACGCGAACCGGGAATACTCGCGTGCTTTGATCCAGATTCGTCAGGTGCCGTACCCACTGTCTGATGCCGAAGAGGCATCCCTGCTGCTGGGACGAACGCTCACACAGCTGGGACGAGCCGATGAAGCGGTCACCGCGCTGACCGCACGAATAAAGCGTGATCCTCAACGAGTCGATCCGTGGCTCGCGTTGTCGCACGCCTATACGAGACTCGATCGACCAGACGATGCCAGAGCCGTGCTGGAACGGGCACTGCAGTTTCATCAGACAGATGCCCGCATCCAGGACGCTCTGATCGACATGCACCTTGAGCGGGGAGATCATGCGGAAGCCGCAACGCTGGCTCAGAAATTTGGTGGGCATTCTCCTGATCTGCCGACCAGCATGCGATTTGCACGAATATTTCTTGACAGCGGAGAGCCCGAAATCGCGTCCCGATGGATCAGTCGTGCTCACATGGTGCCGAATGCCGAAGCAAACAGCGAACTGGTGTTTCTGGACGCGATGATGCTGCATGAACGCGGTGTTCGAGACCAGCGATGGGAACTTCTCCAGGCGGCCAGACACCGATACGAAACTCTGCTGCAGCGACAACCCGATCACATTGCCGCGTTGAACGGACTCGCTCGGCTTCTGATGCGAGACCTGAAAACGACCGCCGAAGGTGTCGCCGTCGTGGAACAAATCCGGACAGCAATGCCGCTGGACCGTTTGCAGCCAGAGGTTCAGGCCACGGTCTCAGAAGCTTATCGACGAGCAGGTCGCCCTTCAGAAGCGTTGACCGTGATCAGACGCAGCATTAATCAGAACCCCGACGCGGCCGTCCTGCGTCTGGAGTTTGCAGCAGCTCTGCTGGCAAACTATCCGAAAGATCCAGTCAAAGCTCAGCAGGCGAAGGACGAATTGCAGAAGGCCGCCGAACTTCGTCTGCCGGCCAATCGACTCGCAGAGTTCAACGCTCTCTCAGCGGAGCTCGAAAACTCCTGAACCTGCAACGCTCACGCCAGGCGTTACAAGCGGGTGCAGGTTGATCTGCATTCCGTCGTTGCCGGTTCGGCCACTGACACACGATGCCTTCCTGCGGCATTCGACGTCGGAGTCCAACGTCGACTCTCGTCAAGCCATGGTCAAGCCATGACGAAACTGTCTGATCCGCGTGGATCACTTCTGTCGGTTGTAGCAGCGATCAGGAGGCGTCTGGCCTGGTGACCATTGGCTGGCGGTAGCACAAGCGACAATTCCCGCAACGTCCGTGCAACGTTCACCAGCTCGCGCGAGCGCTCAGCGCGATTCCCGTTGACGTGCGGATTTCCCGGACGAATCCAACCGTGCTGGCGTTGCGGTTGATGCCGCGCACTTTGAGTTTTGTGCTGCCGCGATCACCTGGCTGGACGATAACACGATGCGAAGTCTTCTCGCAGATGATGCGCTGTCATTGCGTCGGCATCCGCGAATCCTCAGACCAATCCCTTCCCCCCGTGGCTGGTCTTATGCCACCAGAGAAAGCCAGCTGACCACACCGAAAGATGCATGCACGGTGCGCGTATCTTTTCCAAGGCAAGACTCTCAACTCGATTCTGCTCACACTAGCTCACACTAAACAAATCGCGACGGCAGGCAGACTCAGCATTTCAGTGCTCACTGTTCGCATTGCTGTCGAGTATGCGTTCCTGTGCGAGGGCCACTCATGACTCGACTGACGACTCCCACCGAAAATCTGGTTCGTATCCCGTTTGAAGGTCTGACCGATTTTCAGCCGCTGGCACTGGCTCCCGGTTTACCGATGCTGGACGTCAACAAGCTGACGTATCAGATCCTGCTCGGCTGGTTCGGAAACCTGCTGGCAGAACCAGAGCTAAGCGACGATGGCGTCGTCTTTCACGCGCAGCAGAATGGCCAGCGGCAAGTCATTGTTGAGCGGTCTTTGGCGACGTCAGAAGAACTCGACGGATCGCTGCAGCCAGAATTTGAGAAGCTGAAAAAGTCACTGTTTGATGTCAGGCCCGTCAGCCCCAGCGAACGGATTATCTTTAATCGGCTGCAACCACCGATTGGCAACCACGACGGTTTTCTCTATCGAATTCTTACCGAAGCTGGCGACGAACAGCTCGTCTGGTGCTGGGGATTCCAGCGTCGCACGCAGTATGGCGACGCCCGACTCTGTAATAACCCGGACTGTTCGATGTTGTTCCTGCACGACTCGCTGGCAGACCCACAATGTCCACATTGCGGAACTTCATTCGCGCGTGCAAATAACGAACAGCAGCCGGCAGGTTCACGATTCTCGATTCGAAAAACGTCCACGGCGGCAGCGGCCATGCTGCTGGCTGGCGGTACATTCTGGATCAGTTCTCACTTCTCGAACCTCTCAGCCGACACCGCTGCAGACATTACCGACATCGAACCATTTGAACTCGAACAGCCATCCGCTTCGTACGAAGACACCGCACGACCTGCGACTCCAACCCGCGAAGTGGCAAGTTCTGATGCTGCTGAGCCGAAGGTTCCGTCATCCAAAGCCGAGGTGCCCGAACTCTTCGTCGCGTTCAACAACCTCCCCGAAATCGACAGCCCTGATTCCCGACTGATTACCGACTCGGACAAAGAAGACGTTGCGCTTCCCGAACCACCTCTGCCGTCTGGCGTTTCGTTGCCGGACCTTTCTGCCACACCAGAGGCGGGCAGCCGTGATCGCGACAATCGCCAGGAAGACAGTCGCGAACGGGACAATCCTGTGTCAGAAAACGCGACCGCGCTACCGGACGAAGTCGTCAGCATTAAACAGCCCGAGAACGAACAGAAAGACCTCTTCGAGCCCGACGAGTCCCTGCCCGTCGTCAAGGCAGATAATGTTCCTCAGAAACCAGGTAGCGACGACGACGGCCTCCCGATCGTCCAGCCCGAACTGACACGGACTCAAACAGTGCCAGCCGTAACAACGCAGGAATCGGCGGCAACTTCCCTGCCGGAAACGCCAGGTTCAAGTTCCAGCGACGAGCCTGTCACTCGGCCAGCTCTTCTCAAGCCAAGCGTCACCGACTCGCCAGACTCCATTGCAGAAAGTGAGTCCGTCGAAAATCCAACGCCGGACAACACTGCCGAAACGCTGAAGTGGCATCGTGATTATCTCGCCGCGTACGTCGAAGCGTCTCTGGAAAAACGTTACCTGCTGATGTTCTTTCGCGAGGCAGTTGTCGGCGGCGAGCCGCTGATCTCAACAGACTCAGTCTTCGCTCCGTCCCTGCGACCGATTCTCGAACAGTTCAGCCGAGTCGAACTTCCGTTGAACGCTGCCATGCCCGCGCCTTCCCATACGAACGGTGCTGACAACGACGCTGACCTACCGAATATTCTGTTGAAACATCGCTCGTTCCGACACCTCGGAGCGCGACAGGGCATCGCGATCGTGGACCTGACAGATCCCGCCTCACTGAATTACGCGAGAGTCGTCTCTGTCCTGCCGCTACCGGAAAGCGGCCCGTTCAACAGCGACGAGCTGACACTGACGCTGAACCTTCCGAAAGGTTCCATCAGTCAACGCACACTGCTTTTTGCGATTCGCAAAACCATTCCTGATTCCAATCTCTCGATGCGGGAATTCTCGCCGACTCTGATCGAGCTGGCTCGTCGCAACTCAAGGTACATGGCAAACGCTGGACAGGCTGGCCACTTTGATCAGGAGATACGGGAGCAACGAATTGAGGCAGAGTTCGGGCCTCAGGCTGAACTGAAGGAACTCGTCTTCGCGACCGAATCTGACACAACGATCCACGACGCCGCGCTGCAGGCTGTCACAAGCTGGATCGGCACGCCCGAGTCCTTCGAAGTTCTCGACACACCAGCGACCGCGATGGGAATGGAAATGTTCCAGAACTCGGAATCCGGTCGATGGTTCGTGACCTGCTTCGTCGTCCGCTGATCACGCGTAAAATCAACCGTTGCCATAGTAACTCGGCGGCGGCTTTTCGTTCGCGTCGCTTTGCGTCAGACTGCCCCTCGCTGGAGCCGGGCTGCCTGCACGGGTAAGCGTGCTCCGTCCGCAAGAATCGAGGAGCAGACTTGATGGCCGAGGAAGTGTCGCAACGCGAAAAACGTCTCACGATGTCCGTCCTGATGACGCCTGACAAGGCAAATTTTTCGGGCAACGTACACGGCGGTGAAATGCTGAAAATGCTGGACGAGGTCGCCTACGCCTGCGCCTCACGATACAGCGGCAACTACGTGGTCACGCTCAGCGTCGATCAGGTTGTCTTCAAACAGCCTGTCCGCATCGGCGAGCTGGTCACCTTCCTGGCAACGGTCAATTTTACTGGCCGCACGTCATTGGAAGTCGGCGTGAAAGTCATCGCTGAAAATATCCAGGCGAGAAGTTGCCGACATACGAATTCATGCTACTTCACCATGTTCGCCATCGACGATGACGGCAAACCGGTGCCAATCGAGCCCGTCGTGCTGGACAGTCCAGAAGACCACCGTCGCTACGAAGGAGCAAAACGGCGTCGCGAGTTCCGACGGGAAATTCAACAGCGGAACGACGAGATCCGGGAAAACTGCGAAGGGTGTTGAACCTCGAACATTCAACACGGAATGTCGAACTTTGGAAGGAATCAAGCGATGATGCAGTTGCTGGGCGACCCAGGTACCACACAGTATGACCTGCGGTTTTCCATCCTGGGGATCCCTGTTCGCGTCCATCCCATGTTCTGGCTGGTCGGTCTGCTGCTGGGTTCCGCCTCACCGGAAATCTCACTGATCGCCACCTGGATTGGCTGCCTCTTCGTTTCGATTCTCGTCCACGAGCTTGGACACGCGCTGGCAGCTCGAAGTTTCGGTTGGCCACCGGACATCGTGCTGCACGGCTTCGGCGGCTTCGCCCGTTATGTCCCCGGTGCTGGATACACGCGTCGCCGCGCCATCTGGATTTCCTTTGCTGGGCCGCTCGCTGGTTTCGGACTCTTTGCCATTGTCCTTGGCATGCACCTGACACTTCAAAAGGGACTCAATGCAGAGCAACCCTGGGCCATCAACCTGATGCAGAACAGCGTCGGCAACAGTATTCAGTTCGCCATTCTGCAACTCGAATACATCAATCTCGTTTGGGGGCTGGTCAACCTGCTGCCTGTCTTCCCGCTGGATGGCGGCAAAATCTGTTTCGAACTCTGCGACGGGCGACACAGTCGTTCCGGGCAGGTACGGGCTTATCAGATCGGGATGTTCGCCGCTGGTCTTGTCGCGTTCTATTTTGCGAACCTGGGTATGTACCTTGCCGCCCTGATGTTCGGAAGTCTTGCCTACCAGAACTACCAGTTCTACACCCACGCCAAACAAGGTTTCCAGTAGGTCAGGCTCGCCTGACGAAATCCACCTCCCACTATTCGTTTGCTGAGACCAACCTGATGTCGAGTGCAGACAAGAACGGGGATTCGAACGACATTGTCCGTCAACAGGCCGAAGCCGAAGAGCAGATCGCCCAGCTTGAAGATGAGGCTCGAAGGAAGCGACGCTCCGAGAGACGCGGATGCCTGGGCTGCGCCGTCATCGTCGCTGTACCAGTTGTGTTTTTCATTTGGAGAATCATCTCAATCGGGCTGGGGATGGTCGAAGCAGGGAAGTTCGAGCGAAAAGTTGCGGTGATCGGAGGTCGAGTCACATTCACTGGCGGTGACGACATGGGACGCGGACTTGGAGTAAAAGGCGTCTCAACGATCAGTATTACACGCGAGGATTTTTCTGACGAAGACATGCTGAAGCTTGCACCGTTGCTGGAGGAAGCCGAAAGTTTCAGGCACCTGTATCTGGGTCGGTCCAGCATCACAGACGAAGGCCTGCAATATATTCCTGATGGCGTGAAGCTGGAGATGCTCAACTGTCTCGAAACAGACGTCACGAAGGCTGGAATCGATCGACTTCTTCTGCGGTTGCCGCATTTACGAAACAGCCTGATACGATTTGATGGCGGAGACGTGAAAAACGGAATAGTGAGCCCTCCTCATGAGTTTGACTGACATTCTTAACTTCCTCTCCGACTTCGCACCGCTCGAACTGGCTGAAGACTGGGACAACACGGGACTGCTGATCGGGCAGCGGGACGATGCGGTCAGCTCGATCATGACCTGCCTCACGCTGACTCCGGACGTTGCCGAAGAAGCCGTCTCGAAAGGAGCGAGCCTCGTCGTCACACATCACCCGATCCTCTTTCGAGCGGTGCAGAAACTGACTGACGAAACCAGTGAGGGACGCATGCTGCTTTCATTGATCCGAGCAGGCGTTGCGGTCTACTCACCTCACACCAGCTACGACAGCGCTTACGAGGGCGTTAATTGTCAGCTCGCCAGATCGTTGAACCTCACAAACGTGAAACCAATTCGCGAGGCAGACTGCGGAACGGATTCTAAACCGAGCAGGGAATCAATCGGTTCCGGTCGTTTCGGCGATCTGCCGTCTGAAGTTTCGCTGGCAGACTTCGTCGAACTGGTGAAGCAGTCGTTAGGAATCAGAAACACCTGGTTCGTTGGCGACCCGTCATCGACAATCCGTCGAGTTGGTATCGCGTGTGGAGCGGCGGCCGAGTTCATGAGCGACGCTGCCCGGCTCGGCTGTGATGTCCTGCTGACAGGAGAAGCCAGATTTCACGCGTGCCTGGAAGCCAGAACCTGCGGCATCGCCTTGGTTCTGCCCGGACACTTTCCCACGGAGCGACCTGCGATGGAAAATCTGGCCAAACGGTTGAGTCGCCAGTTTCCGGATCTCAGCGTATGGGCGAGCGACGTTGAGTCTGATCCCGTACAGTGGGCGTAAAACGTCAGGCTGTTTCGTGATCCACTCGCCCCGCTGAACATTAACCTGTTGCCGGACTTTTTCGATGAGCCAGGAGTACTCCACACCACCGCCGGGAGTCGGCATTCAAGTCGTGAATTCTTCAGCCGACCGTCTTGTCATGGCGATTCCGCCAGGCGGGAAACGAGCACGCGGTATCGGCTGCTTCGGCTTTGTCTGGTTGGCAATCACCGCCCCCGTCTCAATCATTTTCCTCTCTGTGGATGCCGAAAACTGGGACGGCGGCGAGGCTCCACCGCTGCTCGTCATGATTCCATTCTTCAGTCTCTTCTGGGCAGTCGGAATCGGGATGATCGTCGTCTGGGTCCGCATGCGGTTCACAGAAATCTTTCTCTCAGTCGAGCGCGACCAGTTTACGATTCAGAAGCGGTTGTTTGGTCGAAAAAAACTGAAGAAGATCCCGCTCGACGAAAACTCGCACGCGGAACTTGTTGAGTCGTACCAGCAGAATGATGTCCCAGTCTACGCGATTCAGATGGAAGGAATTGGCGAGACCGAAAAGTTTGCAACGGGGTTGAGCTACGAAGAGAAACGCTGGCTCGCCACAACGATCAATCGGTTTCTGGGAGTCAATGGGCCATCAACGAGCGACATGTCTAAGGCCGGCTCACTGCCACAATACTGTGGCGACTGCGGCAGCGAGCTCATGATCGGCGAAGGCAAACGAGTTTGTCCGGACTGCGCCCGCGTCTATCTTGAAGACGAACACCAGGCAGGCGAGGTCTTCGATGTTGATCCGGGCTCACGCCGGGCTCAAACGGCGGCGGCTCTCCAGAACTTTGGCAGCAGGATCATCGAACGCCCACCGGCACTCGATCCTTACGAATTGCCGCAGGACTCAAAAGTCCGGATCGACCTGGACGATGGCGAAACACTTGCTTTCAGTTACGGAATTCAAGTACCGCTCATCCTGAAGTGCATCACCGGCACATTTCTGACGGTCTTCTGCCTCTTCTGGTACGGCGTCTCGCTGTCATCTGTCATTTTCTCGGTGCTGAGCGATGAACCCATCGGCATCAAAATCGGAGCCACGCTCTTTGCCAGCGTGTTCCTGTTCGTGGGTCTGATGCCGCTGGGAATGCTGCTGGGGCTGTTTTTTGGAAGAGCCCGTCTTCAAATGCGCCGCGAGGAAATCACGGGTTCGATTGGTTTCTGGTTTCTACGGAAGAAGAAAACAATCTCGACTGAATCTGTTTCCGACGTCGGTCTTTCATCGACCAGTGTCAAACACAACGACGAGATCCGAACCATCGGTCGTTTTGCCGGTCTGAAGGGCTGCACGATCAAGTCTTCGGAATTCAACATGCCGCTGACATTCAGTTCGGATGCTCAATTCAATGAGCAGGTGGCAGGCCTTGCCAGGTTCCAGCTCGAACGTCTGGGAGTCAAGCTGGCCAATGACTGAGCCTGACGACAGGTCCATCGCGTGCGATGAGCCGACTTCGCTCGAAGCACTCTCTCAGCAGGAAATGGCCTGCGCCGGGATAACCAGCAGCAATCACCAGCTCACGCAGTTTCTCAGCGGCAACCCCCGCACAACGATCCTGCTTCTGGCGTTACCCGTGCTGGCCGAGCAGTTCCTGAATTTTCTGGTCGGGTTCGTCGATACGATCCTTTCCGGTCGAATCAGCACCGCGGCCACGTCGGCGATCGGAGCAGCGGCCTACGTTAACTGGCTGGCGGAGTTGATCTTTTCGCTGGTCGCCACAGGCACCACAGCACTGGTCGCTCGACATTGGGGAGCTGGTCAAAGAGATTCCGCAGGCATGGTCGCCACGTCTTCCATTTCGCTGGCATTGGGCATGGGAGTGGGTGCCGCGGCGCTGCTGTATCTGATTGCTCCCGTCTTTGGCGAATTCCTGAATCTCGAACCCGCCAGCAGCGCCTTGCTGGTGCGATACCTTCGGCTGAGCTGTTTTGGTCATGCATTTTCGAGCGTGCTGCTGATCGGTTCGGCCGCGTTGCGAGGTTCGGGAAACATGCGGGCTCCCATGTGGATTCTCGGCCTGGTCAGCATCCTGAACGTATTATTCTCGAGCGTGCTTGCCTTCGGCGCTGGTTCACTGCCGGCATTCGGAATGGATGGCATCGCAACCGGAACCGTAGCGGCGAGATTCGCCGGAGCGGCCCTGATGCTGTGGCTGCTGATGGGAGGCTCAGCCGGCCTGACTGCAAAACCCAGTTGGGCATCAGCAGCAGACTTCGCAACGATTGGCCGAGTGCTTCGAATTGGAATCCCCGCCGCCGCTGACAGCTTCCTGATGTGGGGCGGCCACTTTCTGTTTCTTCGCGTGGTGGCGGGTCTCGGAACGGGGCTCAAAGGTGAAGCCATCTTTGCCGCACACATCGTCGGCATCCAGATCGAAGCCATCAATTACCTGCCGGCCTGGGCCTGGGGAACGGCCGCGGCAACCATGATCGGCCAGTGCCTGGGAGCGGGGCGTCCGGATCGAGCACGACTGGGCGGCCACGAAGCAATGCTGCAGTCGTGCGTGATGGCGGCTGTCGTGATGGTGATGTTCCTGTTGGGAGCCGAATTCATCTACGACGTCATGCACGAAGATCCGGCGGTTGCTGCCGTGGGCGTGCCAGCCATCCGCCTGCTGGCAGTCTTCGAAATCCCTCTGTCGATCACAATCGTCTACGCCGTCGGTCTTCGTGGCGCAGGAGAAACGCTGAGCCCAATGCTGATCAACGCGTTTGGAATCTTTGTGGTTCGACTCCCGGTTGGTTACTGGCTCGGCGTTGAAATGGAACTGGGACTGCTCGGTGCCTGGGCAGGCATGGGTGCCGACATCACCGCGCGAGCCATCGCCATCGCCCTCTATTTTCGTTATGGCAAGTGGGACCAGAAGGGAATCTGATCAACTGCTTTGGCGCAGGACCCCAGCGTTTTCTTCTGACCATTACGTTTTCTGCAACGGAATCCGCGATCACGCCAGCACGCCTTCGACGACCTCGCCGTGGATGTCTGTCAGACGGAAGTCACGGCCTTGATAGCGATAGGTCAACCGAGTGTGGTCGACGCCGAGCAGGTGCATCATTGTGGCATTCAGGTCGTGAACGTGGACCGGTTTGTCGACAATGTTGTAGCCGTAGTCGTCGGTTTCGCCGTACGTCGTGCCGGTTTTGATTCCCGCTCCAGCCATCAACACCGAGAAGCAACGTGGGTGATGATCGCGACCGTCGTTTGTTTTTGAGAGATCGTCAGCCCGGTCACGATCATCCACCAGAACGAATAACCAGTCGTCGGGACATTGAATAGAACGCAATACCAGTTGCGCGGCGGATCGGGCCATCATCAACGGATTTCGCGAAAACGACAAACACCAGCTCCGCGTCGTCGTCGCGACTACAGATCAGGAAAACAACATTCAACCTTGTGTCTCCAGATAGCGACCGACCCAGCGGAGCAGACCGAGGTCCTGGAGTTCGCTACGGACCTCTTCAAGGCTCGGGGTTTCCAGCGTCTGTGTGGCTTCCGCAACAAGTCGCTCGGCGAACAGACGTCGGGCTCGACTGAGCTGTTTACGGAAGTTGTCCGGTTGAACTGGACGGTTCAGTATCTGCGTCGCTCGCGCGGCGAGCTGATTTGAATTGTCGTCGGGGTGATCCACCCACAGCCGCAGCGCGGTGTGAAACATGTTGCCTGGCGTGCGTCGCTGGTGCCCGTGCAGTTCCGACCAGGTCCGCTCCAGCAGGCAGGCGCCCCAGGCATCCAGCCATTGAGTATCCGAGTCAGCATGCTTCTCGATGAGACACAGTTCCGCTTCGTGCGAGAGCTGTCCCGGCGCGGATGAGCGGCGTGCATGTCGATAGTGCATCAGCGCGGCGTTTCGCACCGCCGTCTTCAGGTATTTGCGGAAGCGGCCTCGATCCGGACTGGCCTGAGCGAATCGATGAGTCAGCACATTCAACAGAAAATCCTGGCAGACATCGTCCGCATCGGTGGGGTTCCGGATCAGCGACGCAAGGTAACACCGAATCGCCGTCGCATAGCGCATCACAAACTGCCGCGGATTACCAACCTCGCCCCAGCGGGTGGAGATCTCATCGAGATATGTCGGTGGTCCGGTCAGAGCCGGGGAAGGTGTGCTCATTGATCTGCGCTCCCGGCGGAGTTGTTGAAACTCGAAGCCGCCGCGTCCAGCCAGCGGCGGCACTCCCACAGAATCACTCGACGATCGAGACCGCCGCTGATCAGCACCGAATCGCCAGGCACGAACGTGACCGCGTTCACTGCTGCGGTGTGGCCAGTGAGTTCTCGCTGCGATTCGAGCGTGTCCGTCCGGCGAAGCGAAACCTGATCGGATCGCGTGCCCGTCGTGGCCAGCAGTCGGCCATCGGGCGAAAAAGCCACGCAGGAAAACGCGGCACCGGTCACTCGCGTAGCCGCCAGTCTCCTCTCCTCCGCAACGCTCCAGATCTGCAGGTCACGTCCATACGCGACGGCCAGTCGTCGACCATCCGACGAGAACGCGAGTCCTGCATTCCGCGGTGCGCTGGCCTGCACGTTATTCGCGCGAGCCTCTTCGGTGGGAAGAACTTCCCACTGTTGTCGCGGCCAGTTGACGTCGCTGACGTCCCACAGAGACAGCATTCCAAAACTATCGAGCGTCGCCAGGAGCTGGTTGTCGGTCGGCGAGAAGACGCTGGCAAAGACCCGTCGCGCGGAGAGCTTCAGGTCTCCTTGCCATTGCCCGTCGTCAAGGCCGAACAGTCTCACGCGAGCGACGGTAGAACGCTCGCCCAGTTGGCCGGGCCGATCCAGAAAGTCGGCGGCCGCAGCCACGAGCACACCGTCGCAGGAAATCGAAACCGAACGGCAGTCACCGGACACGGGCCGCAGCATCCGATCAAACTGCTTCTTTGGCGTCGTGCGGGACAGATCGACTGACCAGACAAAGACGCCGGTTCCAACACCTCCGGACTGCCCGGTCAGAAGGAAGCGTCCATCCATCGTCGCTGTGGCACCATGAAAGCCTGCGCTGTCCTGACTGTTGCTGCGGCTGCCGTAATTTCCCAGACCGAAATCAGACCAGCGTTCGCCGGTCAAGAGGTTCCACACGGAATAACCTCCGTCGCCGTTGTGTTCCGTCGAGGCGAACCAGTCACCTCTGGGGGAGACCACGACCGACGACACCTCTGCCGGCACGTCAAATTGCCGGCTGCCGATTTCGTCGATAGTTCGTCGAAACTCAGACAGCGACGTGGTCTTCGCGGCACCGCCTTTTTGCGTGTGGCGTGCAGCCGGATTAACGGCCAGTGGCGTGCCTTCATCAACGACAGCAACCGACATTGCTGACTCGCCGACGTCCGCATCGTCCCAGAAGAACCAGGCGGCAGCGCACACGACGGAAGCAACGCCGGCCAGCAGGACGCCGATGCGGAGCCGGCTGTTCAAAAGCGACGAGAGACCTCTGCGTGTCTGTCGAGACCGTTTCCCACGCCGTCCGGGCTCGGCGGCGGCTGAAGTGCTGGCAGCTCGCTTCTGCTGACGCGGTTCGGCGCGCGACTCAAGTTCTGTCCGTTCCATTCTGTCAGTACGGCGGCGAGCGGCATCTCGCGATGGAACGCCGGTTGATTCTGATTGCAAAGTGGCACCTGTCTGCAGCGTCTGCTTCAACGCGGACAGCATCTCGCCGGCGCTGGTGAAGCGGTCTTCCGGTCGTTTCGACATCGCTCGCATGACGATCGCAGCGCACGTGTCCGGAGTCGTCGCAACGAAGTCACGCGGATCGGGAACTGGTGCCGAGCAATGCTCAAAGCAGATCTGCACGGGCTGCGTACCCCGATAAGGCGGCCGGCCAACCAGTAGCGCGAAGTACGTCGCTCCGAGCGAGTAGAGATCGGACAGTTCATCCACGCGGTCCGATGCGCACTGTTCGGGACTCATGTAATACGGCGAGCCAACAAGGATTCCCGTCGCTGTCAGACGGAGCTGCGAATCATCGAGCATCCGGACCAGGCCGAAGTCAGCCAGCTTGGCGACGCCCTTCGCCGATCGCAGGATGTTGGACGGCTTGATGTCGCGATGGATCAGCTTCGCCGCATGAGCCGCCTGCAGTCCGCGGCAGACCTGCGCCACAATCCGCGTGGCTTCCTGCCAGGGCAGCTGGCCGCGTTGTTCCACCTGCTGCTGCACACTGCCGCCTTCCAGCAGCTCCATCACAATGTACGAATACGAATCCTGCCGTCCGACATGATGGATTGTGACGACGTTGGGATGATTGAGCCGTGCGGAGGCCTGCGCCTCACGCATCAGTCGTTGCGCCGCTTCACTGTCGCCCGAGAACGACTCAGTCAGCAGCTTGACGGCGACACGGCGATCCAGCGTCGTATCGATCGCCTCGTAGACAACTCCCATGCCACCCTGTCCGAGCATGCGGGTCAGTTGGTAGCGACCGAGGATCGAGCCCACTCGCGATTCGTCCGCGCTGAACGGCACAGAACGGTCAATGGATTCGGGACTCAGCATACGGCGATGCTCCGAGTTTTGAGATTGACGCTGATCTGACGCCGTTTCTCTGGAACAGTTCCCGATACGCAGACTTCAAACGGGACCGGTCTCACAACTTCTTCGAGGGGCGTGGGGCGCAGGAATGTCATTATGTACGGTTCTTCGAGGAATCGTGTGCGCGGGTGGTGAAGTTGTGGCCGAGCCGGTTTGATGTGTGGGTATCACATCCTCAAATCAGGGACCGGCATGGCCACGAACGCATGGTATCAGGCACTTGGAATCTACGGCTACCAGCAT
>JABMPE010000260.1 GCA_013203845.1 Rhodopirellula sp.
GGCATGCGCTGGAGCCTCGACGGAGCGCTGGCCATGCTCGCCAACCGAACCACCAGCCTGAGCGACGACTGGAACGACTACCAGCCCTTCCGAATCACCCGCGAACAAAACCGAATCTACCCCACTGCCACATAGAGAAACCCCGGTCGCGCCCGTCCCGATGATGCAGCGAGTCAAGAGGTACCGCAGAGCATTCACGTTGATTGAGTTGCTGGTTGTGATTGCAATTATCGCAATCCTGGTTGCCTTATTGTTACCAGCGGTACAACAGGCCAGAGAGGCTGCCAGGCGTTCTCAATGCAAGAGCAACCTGAAGCAGATTGGCATCGCGATGGCCAACTACCACGATGTCCATGGAATTCTTCCTCCCGGTGTTGTTAGCTCAGGTGGAAATTACGTGTAATCCGTCTGGGTCCTCGGTGCCTCGGTACAGGCACCGAGGACTTGCAATGCTGGTCTCGATCTCCGCCATGTGCATCCAGCTGGCTCGTTTTGACGTGTAGTGTACTTCCGCTGGTTAAGCTTCAGAGGAAGCAGAGGTTTCGAAGAGCGACGCACTCGTATGTGTTGAGATTATCCAGTACGACTGTAGACGCCGGTTAGAAAAACGTGACCTGAGGAAACTGCACGCTCGCAGCGAATGTAAATCTTCGCCGTCAGGCCTTCACAGGAAGCGGCCCAAGCGTGAGCCTCCGGTTTTACGGGTTCACCTTTTTACCGCCGCTGAATTTTCCAATGCCACCAATCAGCGGGACGTCTTCCGGAGATTCGTTGCCGGGATTTCACAACCCATAGGCTTTTCCGCTGTCAGTTGCTCTTCGATTCAGTCGGTTATGGTGATGCAGGGCGTCGAGGATGAAGCCAGCGACTGAGATTTCCAGGGCCGGAAGAAACGGTGCTTCTGGAAGTTGCGGTTCGATCCCGGATGTCAGACTTTCAAGACTCGGCCCGATTCCCGGGAGTGAGGCCAGCTTTGCGTGAGTTTCGCTGGTCTGACTACCGTCGCCGATGACGATCGCTTCTGACGACTCAAAGTGTTCGATCAGACTGCGAAACTGTTTGGGCTTGAAACACTCATCGAACACATTCTTAATGGCTTCCGCAAGCAGCCGACCCACGAGACGGTCTTCTTCTCCCGGCTCATCGGACATGGCCAGTTCCATTTTGCCGCGAGCGCTCGGTGCGATGTGTGCCAGATCGTGAATTCCAACGGCAACGTGTGATTCGCCAAGCAACAGCCCCCTTCTTTCGGCGTTGGAAACAGCATTCTCAAGATTCGCGATCGACATGCGAACGCTGACTCCAGATGCCTGATTAATGTGGGGGCTTGTTCGAGCCAGTCGGGAAGTCTCTTCCAGAATCGACTGAATGAACGTCGGTACGAAGACCGCGACACTGGCGTCACGGTCTGTCCATGCATTGTCCCTGGTGATGGCGACACCGAGTTTTCTGGTTGCCGGGTAGTGTGTGCTGATCACTGACCCGATGCGGTCCTTCAAGGGCGTCACAATTCGCCCACGGTTTGTGTAGTCCTCTGGATTGGCCGAGAAGACGAGGCACAAATCCAGCGGGAGACGTACTGTGAATCCGCGAATCTGGATGTCGCGCTCTTCAAGGACGTTGAATAGTCCCACCTGAATTTTGGGACTGAGGTCGGGCAATTCGTTCATGCAGAAGATGCCACGGTGGCTGCGAGGGATCAGGCCAAAGTGCATGACATCTTCGCTGGAAAGATGCCGGCCTTCCGCGTGTTTGATCAGGTCGACTTCGCCGATCAGATCAGCGATGGTGACGTCCGGAGTCGCCAGCTTTTCATGGTATCGTTCACTCCGTCCGACCCAGTCGACAGGGCACCGATCACCTTCGATGGCCACTCGGTCGCGTGCAAATCGCGACAGCGGACACAGTGGGTCGTCATTAATCTCTGAGCCGGCAACGATCGGAATCGCGTCGTCGAGGAATGCGGTCAGCATTCGAAGCATACGTGTCTTGCCTTGCCCGCGAAGTCCAAGAAACAGCACGTCATGCTTTGACAGAAGGGCATTTGTAATTTGAGGAATAACGGTTTCGTCATAGCCGATAATGCCCGGAAAGAGTTGGTCTTTCGTTTTCAACTTATGAATGAGGTTACGACGCATCTCGTCCTTGACACTCTCGGGGGAGTATCCGCTGGCTTTAAGTTCTCCAAGAGTTTCCGGGCGATCGTGCATTATCGATGAATCCATTGAGCGAGGGACATGGGCTTCGTTCGGGAACTTTCGTCAGCCTCAATCGGTGGCATTTGACATCGAATCAGCCACCGGGCGAGCCGGAGTATCTTTGTCGACACGACCGAGCATTAAAGGCAGCAGAAAAAGATTGCCAGCAAGTCCGCCGAGCATGGCAACGCTCACGAGAATGCCAAAATAAACCAGCGGAATAAAATGGGACATCGTCAGCACCGACAGTCCAGCAACTAATGCGATATTTGCAAATACCAGCGAACGTCCAACCTGCGTTTGAGTTTTTTCGATGGCTTCGTGGACCGAGACGCCTGCTCGTCTGATCCGGCGATAAGCGGAAAGGTAATGGACGCTGTTATCGACGGTCAGGCCCATCGAAACGCTGGCGATCATGGCTGATGCAATATTGATCGGTACGCCAATCCAGCCCATGGTTCCCAGGACGAGAACGATGGGAAACATGTTCGGAACAAGAGCGATCAGGCCGATGGTCAAGCTTCGAAACGCAACCGCCATCATGGAACCAATTCCCACTGCGGCGATTACGAAACTGACGAGCTGATCCCGGAGCAAACTTTCGATCAGGAATGTCAGTAATACGAACATGCCGGTCGTCTCAACCGGTTGCGCTGCAATGACGCTGTCGGTTGATGAAAGCCTGTCTGACTGACGAGGCGGCATATTCAGTGTTTCGCTGGCAATCCCACCCACTTTTGCGATCAGCTCGACTTTGTCTTCAGATGCCTGGCGTTCGAGACCTCGTAACGCGATGCGCATTCTCCCTTGCTCGGGATCATAAAGGCCGCTGACAACTTCTCCCTGCATGTTCGATAGCAAGCCCAGCCGCTGTTCTAACGACAGCGTTTTCGTAAAAAAGCCGACGCCAATTTCTGTGGGCACAAGGTCCAGTCCATCCGTCAGGCTGACAACTTTTGTCAGGCGACCAGCAGCTGAATGACTGTCCTTTGTATCGGCCATCAGCCCGGTACGCAGTTTGTTGGCAAGCTCACGAACGGTATCCAGGAATTCGTCTGTCAGCGGGCTCGGCGCTGGAAAGTTGACTTCCCAGGTGCCAGCTCCGCCCAGTCTGGTTTCTACAAAACTCAAGGACCGAACCAGTTCACTTTCTTCACGAAAGTTCCTGCTGAAGTCAGTTTCAACTCGGAGCCGCGTCATTCCCACTGCTGCGAGCAGAACAATCGACACGGCAGTGACGGTTACCACGCCAGGACGCCGCGCGACGAACAGTGAAACGCCCTGCAGGACTGAAACCAGATGCTTTTCTGCCGGCGCGGGAACCGGGTCGCCCGCGATCAGATGCAACCAATGGTTGAGTCTGGTGGAATCGCGCCGCAGTCCATCGGTTCGATGGAACCAGCGAGCCATCCCGCCAGGTGCGACCAGAACGACGACGATAAATACGATCAACGTCGCCAGAGCCATCATGAGCCCGAAACTTCGTACGGGAGTAATACTGCTGGAGAGTAACGCCGCAAAACCGACAGCGGTGGTGGCACACGTCCAGAAAATCGGTGGGATGAGTTCGGCCAACGCACGAACTAATGCAGGTCGACGTTCCATTGTCCGGGCATACTCTCGAAAACGCATCGCCAGATGCGTTGATGTGGCAACCCCGATGATGGTGACCAGCGAGTTCATCATCGAGCTGACCATGCTCAGCCGGGCGCCAGCCAGAACCAGAATCGCCTCCGTCCAGCGGATCGTGATTACGACAACGACCAGCGGCAGAACGACCCAGCGAATCGTTCGAAACAGCAGAAACAGGACGCACCCCAGCAGAGCCAGAGAGAACTGAAACAGCACGCGTCCGTCGTCTTCGACGTACCGAAACATGTCGTGAACCTGAATGGGTTCTCCAACGACAAATGCGGGTGGCTGTTGAGCATGCGCCAGTTGCCTGATTTGAGCGATTGACTCGGCGCGAGACACGGGTGAAGAAGACTCGGGCAGCAGGCGGACGACAATCGCCGTTGTCTTGTGATCTGCTCCGATCAGCATCCCTTCGATCAACGTGGCGACCTGGTCCCGTTTGTAGGGAAAAGCCAGAGCGTCGACAGCGTGTTGTACGCTTTCGGGTTCGACGCCGGGAATGGCAGCCAGCTGTCCGGCCAGTTTTTTAATGCGCTCACGGCTGGCTGGCGAGATTAACGTCGACCCCGGCTCCAGAAGACCAGTCTCTTCCCAGGCAATAATTGCAAACTCATCACCGCCAAAGTGAGACTTGCTCCTGGCATACGCCGAGAAATGCGGATCATCTTCCGCGTAGAGCGACTCGATCGACTGGTCAAAACTGATTCTGGCAGCGATTGGCCACGCAAGAATCGTCAGGGCCAAAGCTATTCCCAGTATCGCCAGCCTCCAATCAATCACGACAGCAGCGGTCTTCTCAAGGAAGTTCGGCAGAGGCGGTAATTTTTCAGGAATTGAATCAGGGCTGGCTGGCTGCATGGGGCCGAATTCAGACACTACTTCCAGGTTGGATTTTCAGACTATGATTTGCAACAAAGAATAGTGCTGGCGACATCTGTGTGCTACCCGCTCAACTAACTCCGATGCGTGCTGGCGACCAGTCAAAGCCGTTGAAATCCGGTCGGTCGACCTTTCCTGATTTCAGGTAGCTCTTCAAAGTGCCTCGGAGCGATCGTCTCGATCAATCCGCTGGCGCAGCAGGAATCCGAGACGCTCCGCCTGAAAAGCCACAAATCCTGCGACATGTCTGTTGCCGACTATCGATTGATGCAGCCACAACGTTGCTGCTCAGGATCAAAGAATGTCCCGCGAGAACGACATCGAGAAAAAATCCGCACGCATCCCCGCGATTGTCTGGATTCTCCTGTTGGCATGCCAGCTCAGATCGGCTGCGGTCACCGTGCGTTTCGAGAATCTGCAGGTCGATCGGGATAGCTACCTGAAAATCGCTCAGAATCTCGTCAACGGCAACGGATACTGCTCAACGGTCGGTCAGCCGACCGCATACAGGCCGCCACTTTACCCGCTGCTTGTAGCCGTATGCATCCAGATGGGCGGAACTATTGCGCTGGCAATCGTTCAGATTCTGCTGGGGACAGCCACCGTCTGGCTCACCTGGCTATTGGCAGAGCGGTGCCGATTTTCGCGACGTACAGGCCTGCTGTCGGCAGTTCTGGTCGCTGTGGATCCGTTGTTGATCGAATACACCACTCAGGCGATGACAGAGACGTTCTCGACGTTTCTGGTGACGTTGCTGCTCGTCGTGATCCTGCAGGATGGCCGTGAACAGTCCCGGGGACTGCTGGTGGGAATCGTCTTTGGGATGGCCGCCTTGTGCCGACCAACCATCTGGATATTCGGAGGACTCGCAGCATTTGGCTGGTTCTTAACGCAGTGGTTGCATCCGTCGCCATCAGGCATGCCGGTTTTCAGGGCGAAATCCTGGCATTTAAAGACAGCATGCGCGTGCGCTGCCGCGGTTGCGATGACCGTCTCGCCCTGGGTGATTCGAAACGTGTGTCAGTTTGGGCGACCAATTCTGACGACAACCCACGGCGGGTATACACTGTTGCTCGGCAATAACGAGGTGTTTTTCAGAGAGGTTGTCGCCCCTGGCCACGGCGCAACCTGGAACGCAGCGAGCCTGAGCGAATGGCAGGCAGAGAACGAGCGACACCTGAAAAGAATGGGAATTGCGGAGACCGATGAGGTCTCGCGCGATGCTGGGTTTTCCAGGCTGGCAGAAGAGTGGATTGTCAACAATCCGCTCAAGTTCGTGCGTGCCTGTCGACTGCGATTTCAACGGTTCTGGGCCATTCGTCCGTCTGTACCTGCAGGATTCCCGGCATTGCTGGTCCAATTTGTTGGTGCCTACTATCTGGGCAATTTTGTATTGGCCGCAGTTGGCGGCTTTCGGTCGCGACAGATGTGGAGGAAGTATTGGGTACTGCCGGCGATGGTTCTGGCGTTAACACTAGTCCATTTAGTCTACTGGTCTAACGCCCGGATGAGGTCCGCCATCGTCCCTGTTATCTCCCTTGCGGTGGCATCGGCGTTTCAACGCCCGGGATATCATGACGGCAGTATTCCATGCGAAGTTGCGACAGAGAGATAGTTCGTTTACTTTTGGTGGTCGGTAGATTGACACTGGGTTGGCATATTTGTGACCTCTAACTCCCGTTTAATCCGATTCGAACTGAATCTGCGAGTTTTTTACCCAGATCGCGGAAATCTTTCGAAGGATTTACTTCATTCAATTGTTATACGTTGCAGCGTCATCTGGCGGTTTACAGCCACTAAACGAACGGGCGATCACTATTATGCGTGAACGTTTGCTCGAACTCGTAAACGAGTACTGATCAGGATTGGCGGCATTAAAGGTTACTCAGTAAACGGTTTAGACTGCGGGCGAACGTGATCTGATCAGTTGACGGCACTCTCACTTCCTTTTATCGCCGGTTTCTACTGGCTTGAGAACGACCATGATGATTCAGACCAACACCGTGTTTACGACTCAACTTGTCAATCAAACTCTGGTCGTTACGCCTCAAGGTGACTCAACCAGTTTTCGATATAGCGACATTCACGTCGAGACGAACTCGGTGATCGCCGCAATCGATCGTCATCAGGCCCGGAATCTTGTGGTCAATTTCAACAGTGTTGAAATTGTCGGTTCAATCATGATCAGCGCGATCATCAAGCTGGCAAGAAAGATCGACTCGAAAAAGGGGCAGGCTGCATTCTGCTGTGCTTCAGAAACCATGCAGGAAGTCATGCAGTCGATGAATCTCACTCGATTGTGGCCCTGTTATGATTCTCAGGAAGAGGCGATCAAGTCGTTCGAGTCTGAGAGCTGAACCGCAAAGTACGAAAAGTTCGACGTGCCCACTGCGAACACTGATCAAAATCAAGCGTTTCGCAGATAGAGCAACAGCGTTTCTGTGAACATGTACAGTTTTGTTGGGGCTGCTCGGTTCTTTCGGGGCGGATTTCTGGAACGTGGATTACATGATCTGGAAGACGTGTCCCGGACAGAACTGGAGACTGTTCTTGCGAGTCCACCTTCCGATAACCTTCACAGATTCGTTCGTTTTGCATGATCGACTTCCCCTCATACCTTATCGTTCCAGAATACAATGACCGAAAAACTCCGCGTCGCTGCACTGAGTGAGCTTCCGACAGGCACAGGCCTCGAAGTCACAGTCGGAGGTCGAGTCATCGCGATTTTCAGGACGGATGATGGTGTGCGAGCCATCGACGGAATCTGTGCGCACGCTGGAGGTCCACTCGGCAAAGGAACAATCAGCGGCGGGGTCGTGACGTGCCCCTGGCATGGCTGGCAGTACGACGTCAACACGGGAACACACTGCCTGACACCCGCGATTTGTCAGCAGCCGTTTGAAGTCACGATCGAAGACGACGACGTTTTTGTCGAAATTCCCTGAGCGACCCTGCCGCTCACAAAAAAAAGGAATTCCAACTTTAAGAACGGAGTTCCAACTTCGTTTGCCTGCCCGAAAATCTCACCCGTGGCATCATCCCGCTATGCAAGGCACTCATTGACGATTTCGCCATGCACGTTGGTCAGGCGACGCTGGATGCCGTTGTGGTAGTGCGTCAGGCGTTCGTGGTCGATGCCGAACAGATGGAGCAGGGTCGCGTGGAAATCGTGCCAAGGAATTGGCCGTTCGACCGCTTTCCAGCCAACGTCGTCGGTCGCTCCGACTGAGGTTCCGCCTTTGACCCCGGCGCCCGCGAGCCAGCACGAAAATCCGTAGCGGTTGTGATCGCGTCCCGGTTCGACACTGTCGGCTGCCGACTGAGTAAACGGCGTTCGGCCGAATTCGGTCGTGAACAGAACCAGTGTGTCTTTGAGCAATCCTCGCTGCTTCAGGTCGGCCAGCAACGCAGCGACTGGTTTATCAATGCGACCGGCTTCGGCACCATGATTCTGCGCGACGCTTTCGTGCGCATCCCAACTGGCGCGTGGGCTGCCGGCGATGGGACCTCCCGAGTAGAGCTGCACAAAACGCACGCCGCGTTCCAGCAGACGACGACCGAGCAAGCAGCGGCGTCCCATATCAGCGGTCTGATCGTCGGTAATTCCGTAGGTCTGTTGCGTCTGTGCGGTTTCACCTGAAACATCGCTGACTTCGGGAATCGACAGTTGCATTCGCGCGGCAAGTTCGTAGCTGCGAATTCTCGCCGACAGTGCGGGATCATCGCCGACTCGTTCGAGTTGTTGCCGATTGACTGTCGCGATGAAGTTGCGCGTTGCAGCATCGGCACCGTTGGCGAGCTTTGTGGCCGGGAAAAGATCGCGAACAGGTCGGTCGCCACCGTGAAACAAAACACCCTGATACTGTGCCGGCAGAAAACCGTTGGACCAGTTGGTCGCTCCGCCGTTTGGACCACCCCGACCATCCGGCAGAACGACGTACGATGGCAACTCGTTCGTTTCAGAGCCGAGTCCGTATGACAGCCAGCTGCCCATCGCCGGAAAGCCGTTCGATTCGAAACCGGAATTCTGGACGAACAGGGCCGGGGTGTGATTGGCCGAGTTCGACACCATTGATTTCAGAACGCACAGCTCGTCCGCCAATTCGGCGATGTTTGGAAACAGCTCCGACAGCAACAGGCCGCTTTCGCCGCGTGGCTTGAATTCCCAGTCGTTCTTCCTGAGCAAACCCACCTGCCCGAAAAAGATGTCGGGCTTCTCGTCGTATGTCAGCGATTTGCCGTGCAGTTTCTGCAATTCCGGCTTGTAGTCCAGCGAGTCGATATGGCTCATGCCTCCGACCAGGCAGATATGGATAGCTCGTTTGGCGATCGGTTCCTGAGTCTTCCACCGGGCTTTGTGGGCGGACTCGGCTGCGGCGTGAACCGGCTTGTCGTCTTGCAGCATCGACAGCAAAGCAGTGGCTCCCAGCCCCTGGATGCCCCAGTCGAACAGTTCCCGTCGCGAAAGTGTTTGCAGATTGCTCATGGCTGATCTCGAATTGGTTAGTCGACAAGCACGAACTCGTTGACGTTGAAAAGCCCGCGACACAACGCCGGCAACCCGTGCTGCGTGGCGAGTCGTTCCGATGCCTGTCGCTCAGAGTCGTTCGGCGACCGCGCCAATGTCAGCTGCCACGCTCGTTCGATCTGCTTTGACGGATCGGTGCCTGACTCTATCGCGATTCGTTCTGCACTGTAATTGGACATGCGGAGCACAAACGAGTTGTTAAGCAGACTCAACGCCTGCAACGGAGTCGTGGTGACGGCTCGACGCGGCGCGGCGGTGGCCGGGTCCGGGCAGTCAAATGTGTCGAGCAACGCGCTGCGCCCGCCGCGCGGCGTAAAGCGGTAAATAGTCCTTCGGAAGAATTCGTCACCGTCGGCGTCGAATGGTTCGTAATAGGTGGTTCCGTTGTTTGGCACGAGTTTCACATCCTGGAAACCTGGACCACCCATCGTGGCGTTGAGCTTTCCGGATGCCGACAGAATCGCGTCCCGCACGACTTCGGCTTCGAGCCGGCGCGGAGCCTTTCGCCAGAGCAGTCGGTTGTCCGCGTCAATTTTCTGCGCAACATGGTTGATCGGCGATCCCTGGCGGTAGGTCGCTGACGTCACGATCAAACGGTGCAGCGGTTTGAGACGCAGGCCATTCGTTTTGAATTGCCCAACGAGCCAGTCCAGCAGTTCCGGATGACTCGGTTGGCCTCCGTTGAATCCGAAATCACTGGCCGTTGTGACCAGGCCGCTGCCGAAGTGGTACTGCCAGATCCGGTTCACGATCACTCTCGCAAAGAGCGGATTGTCGGGGCTGGTGATCCAGTCAGCGAGTTTTTTGCGACGTTCTGCATCGCTGGCGGCAGGTGTCAAACCGAATGCGGCGGAGACGCCTGAAACAGACGCGACGGCTCCAGGTGAAACAACCTCGCCCTCCTGTTCGATGTCGTCGCGAGTCAGGAATCGAATCTCCGCGGGCTTGCCGGGATTCATCGTGTAGATGTTACGGTTCGAAGCGGCTTCCACCTGCTGACGTTTTTCAGTCAGTGTGGTCACGAGAGACTTGAGTGTTGCTCTCTCTTTCATGTTTTCGGGAGTCAGCCAATCGACGAGTTCTTCATCCGAGACATAGTCGCTGTCAGTTCCGGCGGACGCTGCCACTGCTTCGGAAGAAAGGGCTGTGTCGTAGAGGCTCGCCTTGTGGATACATCCGCTGAGAAATCGATTCCCTCCGCCGGGGCTGTGTCGCAGGCCGAACAGAACTTGCGATCCGTTGGCGGCGTACGTCTGCAAACCTGACTTTCGAATTGGTGAACCGTACGGTTGTCCGTTCCGGTAGCCAATGATCGTTCCGTCGGCTTTGTAGACGATGGCGACGTGAACAATCTGTTTGGCGGCTTCGTCTTCTTCTGCAGCGTTAAATGATTCGGTTCGAACAAACCCATTGCTGCCGGCCATCCAGCGACGTTTTTCACGTTCGGCGTAAACGATGGCGTCGAAGATTCCGCCTCCTGGAGTTTCCAGGCTGATCGCTCCTCCACCGCTCTGGTCCAGCGTGTCGACCTGCACCCACGCTTCCAGAGTTTTTTCTTTCAGCTCGGTCGGAACGATGGTGGTTTCTACATACGACTTACCATCGACGACCAATGCTCCGCCTTCCAGTTTTGCCGAGCCAACAATCTTTCCATGTAATGAACCAATGCTGTCGTTCAGGTCGTTGTCGAAATTCCATTGGGCGAACGGTTTCGGCGGTGTTGCCTGTTTGATCTCGCCTTTCTTTCTCGCAGCAAGGATCTCGTTTCGAACATGCCCATCGAACGTTGAAAGTTTCTTTGCAGCAACCGCCAGCTCCGCTGAGAGCTCCGCAAGTTTCCGAGATTCGGCTTCTGTTCGTTCGACTCGCTCACCGTGATTCATGCCGGAAATTGTTGAAATGAGCTGGTAATACTCAGTCTGTTTAATCGGATCGAACTTGTGATCGTGACAGCGAGCGCAGTTGACGGTCAGGCCGAGAAAGGTCTGACCAACCGCCGCGATGACTTCTTCCAGTTCGTCCTGCCTGGCGAGCTTCTTCATTCGCTCGCTGCCGCCGACCGTTGTGTTGTGAATTCCAGCGACGAGGAACCCAGTGGATGCCGCACCTTCCGGCCCCGGTTTGAGCAGGTCACCAATCAATTGCATCCGGGCGAATTCGTCGTACGGCATGTCGTTGTTGAGCGAGTTGATCACCCAGTCGCGGTAATACCAGAAGTTAGTACGAGGGGCGTTCCGTTCGAAGCCGTTGCTTTCTCCGAAACGGACCACATCCAGCCAGTGCCTGGCCCAGCGTTCGCCATACCGCTGAGAAGCCAACAGTTCGTCGACGATTTTCAGATAAGCTTCGTCCGTTGGAGCCGCTACAAAGGTGGCGACAACTTCAGGACTCGGTGGCAGCCCGATCAGATCAAAATAGAGGCGGCGAAGCTGCTTTCGCGCTGTCGCCTGCTTCGACGGAGACAACTGATTTTCGATCAAACGTTTCAGCACAAAGTTGTCGATGCTGTTGCGAGGCCAGTCAGTCTTGCCGATCAGTGGCGGCGAAACTTTTCGCACCGGCTGCAGTGACCACCAGTCGTAACCCGCCCGCGAATCACTGGTATAACGGAAGCGGTCGATGTCGCCTCCGGTCCACTTCGCGCCGCCGCTGATCCAGTTTCGGAGCGTCGCTTTTTCCCGTTCGGAAAGCGGATGTCTGGGAGGCATCTCGTCATCCGCCACGCGGTGCCAGAGAAGACTGTCGTCTGGTTTTCCAGCTTCCACGGCGACGCCCGTCTCGCCGCCTTTGAGCAGACCGGATTTCGTCGACAGATCAATGCCGCCTTTGGGAGCGTTGCCGCTGTGACATTCCACACACTTTGCCGCGAGAAGCGGAGCGACGTCTCGTTCAAATTCGAGTTCAGCGGCAACGAGCCAGTCGCCATACGCGGCGACGATTGAAATCGCGGCCAGGCAGGTGCTGGCGAATGAGTGTCGAGCAGGCATGGAACGAGATCCTGAGCGGACGCGTCAGACAGATTCAAAATGAAATCGATAATGAATGCGGATTTTAGCTGCCGAAAACCGGATTGTCGCATCGACGTGAATCAAGCGGCCATGAACTGCAACTTCGGTTGATTCAGTTCAAATCTGGCTTTTGTGCAGCGGTCAGACTGGTTCGTCGGGTTCTGCTTCATCGGACGCGAGTTGACCTTTGGAAGGTGCTGCACGGTCCAGAGAATTTTCGCTGTTGATGAACAGCCAGCAGACGGCACTGAGCAGGTACATCACGCCGACCATCACGAAGACTGGCTCGTAATGAGTGGTGGTGATTTTTTCTCCGTTCTCGATGGCCACCGTCGCGTAGCGATCGAGCAGCCAGCCACCGACCATTGGTGTGATGACGCCACCGACTCCTCCGGAAGCATTGATCACACTGAAGACAGTCGCGGAGTAACGCCCGCCCATGTCAGTCGATGTTCCCCATACGGTTGGCTGAGTCCAGTCGGTAAAGAACTTCGTGAGAAACAGAAGTCCTGCGGCTGCCAGTGGGTCCGAAATCCCATCGACACCGAGGGCTGTCAGAATACCCGCCGAAGCAAACACTCCATCAAGTATCGCAACAAGGCTCGGCACCAGTGGCACATTCGGGTACATCAACGCCGCGTACAGAAAGAAACAGGCCAGCACCTTGCCCGAGAAGCCAACGATTGTTCGTGACCGACTCCGGCTGCCTGTGACTCGGATCAGAAAGTCATTGAGCATTCCTCCCGCCACTCCGCCGCAGGCTCCGCCCCATAACGGCATGCTTGCCAGGATCCCAAGGATCACTTTGTCTGTAACACCTCTGGACTCAATGAAAAAACTTCCCATCAGGATCGAATAAACGTAGTCCGCTCCGGCGTTCATGTACTGCTGCACGACGAACATTCTCAGGCTGGCGTTCTTCAGTGCTCGACTTAACGGCAACACTTTTGGCTGATCGTCGACAGGAGTTGCGTCGCCCGCTCGGATCAGATCCTGTTCGGCCTCATTGCAGCGTGGATCTTCTTCGGGACGGTTCCGACATTGCCAAAGAAACAAGACTGCAAGAGCAAGTCCCAGCAACGCGAGCATGGTTAATGCCACTCGCCAACTGAAACCGCAGATTCCCATCAGAAACGAACCGTAAAACAATGACGACATCGCTCCGCCACTTCTGCCGAAGAAGCTGGCCACGAGTCCCTGCAGCGTCGTTCGTTGACTGATCGGAAACCATTCTCGGGTCACCTTGGCGATCGCTGGATAACATCCGGCCTGCGCCGCGCCGAAGCCGAGTCGCGCCGCGATCAAGCCATTCATTGACGATGCCATCCCAAGGCACGGCATCGTCAACGACCAGACTGCAATGATGATTCCCACAAAAAGATGCGGGCCGAACATGTCACAAATGATGCCGCCGGGAATCTGACCAAGGCTGTAGCTGGCGTAGAATGCGGTATCGAGGATGCCCATTTCCTGGTTCGAAAACTTGTATTCGTCCATCAGCTCCGGACGAATGAAGTTCCACGTGTAGCGGTGCAGATAAAGCATGAACGACGTCGCTGCCGCCAGCCCGAAAACAATCCAGCGCCGTTTGGTTGGAATCTGAGTGCCATGCAGGGAGCGTTCGTCAGACATCAAATTTCCGTTCTGGCCAAAGTGGTGCAAACTTGCCGTGGCTTGAGCATCCACGTTAAGAGACACCACTTCCATTCCGCAATCGAGTTCCGTTCCGCAATTGAGCCGCGAGAACAGATTCCTTCCCGAGATAAGACTCAAGGCATGCAGTCAGATGAAAATCACATCGATCAAGACTCACATCGTGGGCGAAGTCCGCAACTTTCTGTTCGTTGTCGTGGAGACTGACGAAGGAATCACTGGCGTCGGTGAAGCTGGCATCACATGGCGTGAAGAGGCGATGGCGGGCTTTGTCCACGCGCTGACTCCGTCGTTAATCGGACAGGACCCGAATCGGATCGAGCATCTGTGGCAGGTCATGCTGCGTTGCGGATTCTTCCCTGGAGGACGCATCGGAGCGGCGGCGATCAGCGCGATCGACATTGCTTTGTGGGATATCAAAGCGAAGGCTCTGGGCGTGCCGGTTTACGAGCTGCTCGGGGGTCTCGTTCGAGACAAGGTCGTGTGTTATCCGCACGTGCCGGACGGAACGATCGAGGAAATGGTCGACGGATGCCGGGCTCGTATCGAAGCCGGCTGGAAGTTTGTCCGATTCAATCTGCCCTCGCAGGGCGATCAGCTGGAACCGTCAACGTCGGTCCGCGAAGGCGTCGCGCTGGTGGAAGCCGTTCGGACAGCACTCGGCCCGGACGCCGAGATCATTATCGACGTGCATACCCGACTCGACCCGCCAGACGCCATCACGTTGTGCCGGCAGTTGGAGCCGTTTCGACCGTACTTCGTCGAAGATCCTGTCCGTTGTGAAAATCCCGCCGCCATCGCAAAACTGCGGCAGCACGTCGCCACGCCGATCGCGATGGGCGAACAATACGCGACGAAGTGGGAGTTTCGTGAAGCCCTTGAGAACGACTGGATCGACTTCTGCCGGTTGGATGTCTGCAACGTGGGCGGCCTGACAGAAGCTCGGAAAATCGCTGGCTGGTGCGAGACGCATTACATCCCGATTGCCCCACACAATCCGTTGGGACCCGTCTCGACGGCGGCCTGTCTGCATCTGGACCTGGCCACCAGCAACTTCGCCGTGCAGGAATGCGCCCGAATTCCGGGCGAAGTCTTATCTGACCTGTTCCCGGTTCAGGTGCCCTTCGACAACGGATTCATGCTGCCGCCGACTCAGCCCGGTTTAGGAATCGAATTCGACGAAGCGGCTCTCGAAAAGTACCCGCCAGTCACGGGCGATTGCCCGCGTCTCACACGTGCTGACGGGTCATTCACGAACTGGTAGGCTCTTACTCCTTGATGAGACGATAGATGCCTTTGCCGTTTCGGTTCGGTGTCGTCACGAAGGCTTCGCCCTGTTCGTCCTCGCCGAAAGCCAGCACGTTGAGACCGTTCCAGGGAATGGCCATGTTGCGGATGACCTTGCCGGTCGCCTCGTCATAATGCAGAGCCCACAACTTGCCAGCGACGTAATCACCATAGAGGTAGTGCCCGGCCAGTTCCGGTAGCTTGGAGCCTCGATAAACGTGACCGCCGGTGATCGACTTGCCGATCTGGTGGTCGTACTCCCACACCGGAGCGATGCCTGTGACGTCGTAGGAAGCTGCGTTATTGCCAAAAGCAAACGAGCCTTCGCGGGCGCTCCAGCCGTAGTTGCCGCCCTTCTTGTTGATGTTGATTTCTTCCCAGAGATCCTGTCCGACGTCAGCCAGCCAGAACGAACCGGTCTTCGAGTCGAACGACACTCGCCACGGGTTTCGAATCCCGTACGCGAAGATTTCGGGAGCAACATCTTTCTGCCCGACGAACGGGTTGTCTTTCGGAATCGCATAGTTTCTGCCATCAGACTTGTGGTCGACATCGATTCTCAGCACGGAACCAAGAATCGACTTTCGATCCTGGGCCGAGTATTCAGGATCGTTGCGTCCGCCGCCGTCGCCCATCCCGATGTAGAGGTAGCCGTCTGGCCCGAACGCCATCGGTCCGCCATTGTGGTTGGCGAATGGCTGCTGGATCGTCATCAGAATTTCTTCGCTGTCTTTGTCCGCCTTATTCGGATCGTCTTTCGACACAGTAAAGCGAGACAGGTAAATCTTTCGATCGCCGGATTCGGTGTTGTAGTAAACGAAGAACTGGCCATTGGATTTGAACTGCGGGTGGAACGCGAAGCCGAGCACACCTTCTTCATCATCCTTGCTGAACTGGTGAGTTCGTTCGCGGATGTCGGCAAAGACGGTCGCCTTTGTCGCCGATGGATCGTTGGGCAGGACGTGAATCAGACCACTTTGATCGACGACAAAGACTCGGTTCGTGCCGTCGCCCGCGTGAGTCACGTGAATCGGTCGCTTTGGTGGATTCGGCTTTCCGTTTTCGTCGAACGCTGACCAGCCTTCCCATGTGATGTCTGGAAAGGCAACCTCAGGTTTCAGTTTCAGCGTGCCATCGATGGGCTCAGGGGCCGCGCCGCTTTCGGGCAATTCACGCACGCGAATGTTTCGGAATGAGACGAGGTTGCCGTGGTCCTGCAGGCAAATGTGTCCTTTGGCGGCTTTTCCGAAATTGGGAAACTTTGCAAACTTGCTGGCGGCCACTCGCTTGTTCCAGTCGTCGCTGCCTTTCACAAATTTGAAGTAGCTGACACCGTTCATGCAGACTTCGCCATCGCGAGCGGTCACTCGGAAGTAAAGATGATTCCAGTGTCCGGCTGGACGAGTGGCATCGTCCATTTCGACGCCCTTGTAGCCGACCTGAGCTTCAAACTTTTTTGCCCAGCCTGGTTTCTGCGGCTGATAAAGCTGGTAGAGCCAGCCTGCCTTTTGCGGATCGTGGCCGTCGACATTGTCCTGAATCTGAATCTCCGGTCCGGAATGCCAGGGCGCATTGTTTTCTTCGGTGACGTGGAACATCAGTCCGCTGTTACCGCCCTTTGAAATGCGGTACTCCAGCTGAAGTTCAAAATGCTCGAACTCACCGGTCGTGATGATATCACC
>JABMPE010000261.1 GCA_013203845.1 Rhodopirellula sp.
ATCGCCCAGACCATTTATCTTCCCAGATGCCCTCTTAGAGAGCCGAAGCCCACGACGCAGCCATGTTTTTCGCGGGCAGAAGTTGAACAGATTATCGAGTCAAGTAATGAGCCCCAGCGATCTGTCTTCACCATATTGGCCGACACCGGCGCCCGGATCGGAGAGATCGAATGGCTGGAGTGGAGCGATGTTGATTTTCAGAGGAACGTTCTTCATATCCGCGCGAAGGACGGCTGGATTCCGAAAACCGGAAATCAGCGTGCAATCCCAATGACCGATCGTGTTCGCAGACTACTTCGCTCGCGCCGTCGCGAGCATCGGTGGGTTTTCACAGCCGCGCCTTCACGAACTTATCCCAACGGGGATCATCAAATCTCCGAACGCCGACTGCTTCGCTCGCTCAAACGACTGCTGAAGAAACTCAACATCAAAGGCCATCTTCACACATTCCGGCATGCATTCATTTCACATGCCCTGTCAACTGGCGTTCCCGAAGCTGTTGTCAGAAGCATCGTTGGGCACGTCGACGAAAAAATCATTCGCCTCTATACGCACATTGCTGATCAGCGATGCCAGCAGGCGATCAGGAGTATTGAACAGCAGCCGGATGGTCCGACTGCCACTACTGAGGCGGATGATGCTGGGCGGAAAATGACCGCTCCGGCAGACTCCAAGGATTCGGAGAATCATGATGAAGATGGTACAAAAAGCACAGTTTGAGAATCAGCACAACATCAGCACAATGGCAAATGCCTCGCTCAATCGCTCCGCGCAAACCAAAGGCCGCCATCGATTTACGATGACGGCCTATGGTCAAGGCGGAGAGAGGGGGATTTGAACCCCCGGTACCTTGCGGTACACAGCATTTCCAGTGCTGCACAATCGGCCACTCTGTCATCTCTCCGAATCTCGATGGTTTGCTCTCGTGGCCGAGCCGGCAGTCATGCTGCCAAAGCAAACCCATGAAACCGCTGAACCGCTTTCGAAATTCGAAAACAGGCCCACAGCGCGGCAACGCACAACATTTTCGGCAGGAGCGTCACTCCGGCTCAAATGAAGTTGCGGGCGAAGTTATTCCGCGGCAGCGGCTTCTTTTCGCTGCTTGCACTCGGCTTCCCGAGCCGCAACAGCATCGACAGCAACCATCCGCGTCCGGATCTGGCGGCATTTTGCATCCAGATTTCTCCAGATCGGATCACGTCTTCGATCGGCAGCCGCCACTTTCTTCTCGTCAAGAATACTGACGTATTTGCCAAGTTCTGTCCGAGCGATGGCCAACTGTCGGTCGAGTGAATCCTGTGTCTGTCCCATGATCTCAAAACCCTGTTCGTCAGCGGACCAATACAGGCCCTTTCGAATTCTTCTGAATTTGTACAGTTCAGCCATTCAGAGGCTGAAGAATCGCGCATTGTGGCGATCTGCGTCGCGTTGATCAATGGGTCGCGGTGGAATTCATTCACTTGCCGAATCCCCACTGCGAATACGCACTCATTTGCCGATAAATTACAGTGCGTCCCGTCTGCAGGCCTCTGACGAAACCGGCGCGACGCGATTGACCAGAGCGGGGTTGCTTACCTGCTGGAATCGTCGACATTATCGGACACGGCCATTTCCAGGTCGATTGCCATCAACCGGAGCCGCGTACCATGTGTGAAATCAGAACATTCAGCGTGGCAAACAGCGGCCATGTATCGTCTCGAGATTGTCTCGGTTGCGAACCACGCAGGAAAAGGACGTTCTCCCACGTGTGGCTCGTGGATGCTCGGCGACTCAATCGACGGAGCTTTTGGGGGCTTGTCGTCGTCGTTGCCTTCACGGCGGGAATTTTTTCGTCGAACACAGCAAGGGCCCAGGTCAATGTTTTGACCGAGCAGGCAGTTCTGGATTCGATTGCTGGTGGCACGAAAGCTCTGCTGGCACAACAGGGGGCTAATGGTGCCTGGAATTCTTCCGGCCACGTTGTTGGCGGAACGGCACTGGTAACCTTGTCGCTATTGAACTGCGGAATGGATGCCGACGATGAACCCGTCCGGAGAGCGCTGGAATTTCTTCGTTCAGTGAGGGAACCTGACGAAACTTACGAGGTATCGCTGCTGCTGATGGTCTACGCCGCCACGAAGGATCCCGACGACAAGCGACGAATGAGAAGTCTCGTCACCCGGTTGGAGGGCGCGCAGAAAACGCGAGGCCCTATGAAAGGCTGCTGGAGTTACTCCACCAGGGACGCGATCATCGATACCAACGGCGACCACAGTAACGGTCAATTCGCAGTATTGGGATTATTCGAAGCGGCGATGGCAGGTGTCGACGTCGAGCGATCCGTCTGGGAAAGTGCTCGCGAGCACTGGGAGCGGGCTCAGAACGGCGACGGCGGATGGGGTTACGCGTCGATCAACGGAGGCGACAGCACGGGCAGCATGACCGTCGCGGGAATTGCCGTGCAGGTGATGGCCTCAGCCATGCTGCAGGATGACGACAAGCTCGATGCTGATGGCAACCCGTCGTGCTGTGGGAAACCGGAAATCGACGAATCGCTCGAACGCGGTTTACGCTGGATGGCCAACCATTTTTCCGTGTCAAGAAACCCCGGGGCAGGTTCCTGGAAGTTCTACTACCTGTATGGTCTCGAACGGGCAGGGCGGTTGAGTGGTCGAAGATTCTTCGGCGAGAACGACTGGTACCGCTCGGGAGCTCGCCACCTGATCGGAATGCAGAACAAACGCAACGGACAATGGGATGGTGGCGGAAACACGGAGACGATCGTTGCTACCAGTTTCTCCCTGCTGTTTCTTTCGAAGGGGATGGCTCCCGTTCTAATCAACAAGCTGAAGTACGGTCCTGGTGCCGTGAAGCAGGACGACATTGACGACTGGAACCGCCAACCCAACGACATTCGAAATCTGACATCACGACTGACCGGAGCTCAGGACTGGCCGAAGCTGATGACCTGGCAGGTCGTTGATCTCAACCAGGCATCAGGAGACGGGTCGGTTGGCGACATTAATCAGGCTCCGGTCCTGTACCTGTCCGGCGCCAACCGTCCGGAGTTTGATCAGAAACAGATTGAGCTGCTGCGCGAATACGTGAACCTCGGCGGCTTTATTCTGGCTGTGAATAATTGTGGTTCGGAAGATTTCCGCGCCGGTATTCACAATCTCGTCGCGAAGATGTACCCGAACGGCGAAACTAGCCTGCAACGGCTCACCGCCGAGCATCCAGTCTTCAGAACCGAGTACCTGCTGGATGCCGACAGCTCGGAACTGTGGGGCGCCGAATTCGGATGCCGTACGGCGATCATGTACTCGCCAGACGACCTCGGCTGCTTGTGGAATCGCTGGTCGAAGCTCGATCCTCCCAACCGTCCAGCTCAGTTTTCAGGCCGCGTCGAGCGTGCGATGCGAGTTGGTACAAACATCATCACTTACGCGACGGGGCGAGAACCGGTCAACAAGTTGAAGCGCCAGGAACTCGCGAACCGGAAGGATGAAGACTCGCGAGTCAGTCGTGGGCTGATGCAGATTGCGCAGGTTCGACACACCGGTGGCTGGGACACAGCACCTACAGCCGCGAGAAATATTCTGCTGGCTGTCAATCGAACCGTTGGACTGACAGCGTCGACCGAACCTGCCAGTGTGCTGCTGTCCGATAAGAGTCTGTTTGACTATTCGATGCTCGTCATGCACGGACGGCACGCGTTCACCACGACCGCTGAAGAACGCGAACGTCTGGGGGAATATCTCGGGCGAGGCCGGCTGCTGATGGCGGATGCCTGTTGTGGATCGAAGCAGTTCGATCGTGCGTTCCGCGACTTCATGCAGGATCTTTACCCTGGAAAGAAACTCGAACGAATTCCGGTCGATCACGAACTGTTCACCGACGAAGACTTTCATAACCTGCGGCAGGTGCAGCGGCGAGTCACCGTTGAGGGCCAGAACGCCACACTCGAAGGAGGTGTCGACAGCGGCCCGCCATTTCTGGAAGGCATTCAGATTGATGGCCGCTACGTTGTGATTTACAGCAAGTTCGACATCAGCTGCGCGCTGGAGCGGCAGGCCTCAATCGCGTGTGCGGGCTACGTGACCGAGGACGCCGTTCGAATTTCGGTCAATATTCTGCTGTATTCGATGCTGCGAAAGGGCGGGTTACCTGCGACTCGGTAGTCCGTCCGTTCGTCGGCTCAGACACCAACCCGGTTCGCGCCGACCGCTCTTCGGGAACGTCGATTCGTTCTGCTCGTTCTGCGGATAAGTTTGGCTGGAAAGAATCGACCGCGTCAGACTGAACGCGTACCGGCTCAGAATCTGTCGCCGCCAGTCCGTGGAGTTGTCTCTGACCGCGGACGCCGCTAGCGTGTCTCGGTCGAAGATTATCGCAAGTCGAGACGAGTTCTCCTCGCGCACTCAATTCATCACAAAACACACTTTTCAAGTACAAACGAGAGCTGATATGTCCGATGCTGTCGCCGATATTGTTGTCATTGGAGCCGGTCCAGGGGGATACCCTGCCGCCTTTGCTGCAGCCGATCACGGTCTGAATGTGACGCTGGTTAACGCCGAGCCATCCCCCGGTGGAGTTTGCCTGCAGCGCGGCTGCATTCCTTCCAAGGCGTTGCTGCACGTCGCGAAACTGATCAACGAGGCTAAAGATGCCGAAGAGTGCGGCCTCAGCTTCGGTAAGCCGAAAATCGATCTCGACAAGCTGCGAGGCTTCAAGAATTCTGTCATCGGCAGCCTGACAGGAGGCATCGGGCAGCTGTGCAAAGCGCGCGGCGTCAACCTGGTCGAAGCCTTTGCGACGTTTGTCGATTCCAACACGCTGGAACTGGCGAAGCCTGACGGTTCTAAAGAAACGCTGCGGTTCAAACACGCGATCGTCGCAACGGGTTCGTCGCCAGTAATGCCGTCGTTCTTTGACCTCGGCGACGACCGCGTTATGGATTCGACCGGTGCCCTCGCTCTGGCTGATATTCCGAAGAAACTACTGGTTGTCGGCGGCGGTTATATCGGCCTTGAAATGGGTTCTGTCTACGCCGCGATCGGCTCCGAAGTGACAGTCGTCGAAATGCTGTCCGGGCTGCTGCCAGGAGCTGACCGCGATCTCGTGCGTCCGCTGCAGAAGCGACTGGCAGGCCAGTTCAAAGCGATTCATCTCAACACGAAAGTCGCCAGCCTGACGGCCAAACGAGCTGGGATTGTCGCCGAACTGGAAGGCGAAGGTGTTGAGTCGCCGCAGACGTTTGACCGGGTGCTGATTTCGATTGGTCGCCGTCCCAACAGCCGCGGTTTTGGTCTGGAAAACACAAGGGTTACGGTCGACGAAAAAGGCTTCATCACCGTCGACAAGAAGCAGCGAACTTCCGACCCCAGCATTCTGGCCATTGGAGACGTCGCTGGCGAACCAATGCTCGCTCACAAAGCGACTCGGGAAGCGAAGGTCGCGGTGGAAGCGCTGGTTGGCGAACCAGCCGAATTCGACAACGTCGCGATTCCCGCCGTCGTGTTTACGGACCCCGAACTCGCGTGGTGCGGCATCACCGAAAACGAAGCCAAAGCCAGCGGAGCGGACGTCAAAATCGTCCGTTTCCCGTGGGCCGCTTCCGGACGCGCTCAATCGCTGGCTCGAACCGAAGGCATTACGAAACTGATCGTCGATTCCGCCACCGAACGGGTGCTCGGCATGGGCATCGTCGGTCCCGGAGCGGGCGAGATGATTGCTGAAGGCGTCGTCGCCGTTGAGATGGGCATGGTCGCGCGAGACCTCGCCGACTCTATCCACGCTCACCCGACCTTGTCAGAAACGATCATGGAAGCCGCTGAAAGCATCTTCGGCCAGGCGACTCACAGCTACCGCCCGAAAAAGTAAGCCGCAGAGCGGCGCTGATAAACGCAGATCAGATAAACCATCTGCGTTTATCGGCGACGATCTGTGGCTAATTCAGCCTGTCCTCTATGGCTCAATCGGGTGCGTATTTCCAAGGTGTAATGCTACTTCGACTTATGAACCAGCTTCAGCCATTAAGGAATATGACATGAATCTTCAACAAGTCTCTGTCCTGATTCTTTGCGCCATACTTGTTGGCGGTTCGCTTGTACAAGCCGAAAACTGGCCGAACTGGCGAGGACCGAAGAACGACGGAATCAGCAGCGAAACTGGGCTGGCGACGACGTGGGACTCCGAAAAGAACGTTGCCTGGAAACTCAAGCTGCCCGGTTCAGGCGGTGCAACGCCCGTTGTGTGGGACGATCGAATTTTTCTGACGGCAGTCGTTGGCGATGAACTGACATTGATCTGCGTCGGCACCGACGGAAAGACCCGCTGGAGTCAAGTTGTCAGCCGAGGCAACAAAGATGTCCGCGGCGACGAAGGGAACTCAGCGGCTAATTCGCCTTCGACCGACGGCAAGCACGTCTGGGCGATGTTCGCCAACGGGGCTCTGGCCTGCTTCACTGTCGACGGTAAAGAAGTCTGGTCACTCGACCTGCCTGCACGGTACGGCGACTTCAAAATCGCCTTCGGTCTCACGTCGACACCGGTGCTCGACGATGGTCGTCTTTACCTGCAACTGATTCATGGCGAACAGAACGGCGAGCCGAGCGAAGGGCTGGTCGTCTGTCTGGATGCCGCTACCGGAAATCAGGTGTGGATGCAGCAGCGGCATACTGACGGCGTTTACGAGAACAAGTCGTCCTACGCGTCTCCCATGATGTACGACCACGGCGGGTTGAAGTATTTAGTGACGCACGGTGCTGATTACACCATCGCTCACGACCTGGTCGACGGACGGGAAATCTGGCGTTGCGGGAATCTGAACGTCAAAGCCAACTACGACAAAACACTGCGTTTTGTGGCGTCGCCGCTGTGTGCTGACGGCATGATCGTGGTTCCGACCGCCAAGCGAGGGCCTGTCCGAGTTCTGCGTCCCGATGGAAAAGGCGACATTACGTTCAACAAGGACGTGCACCTCTGGAGTCACGAAAAGACTCCGGATGTTCCGTCAACGCTCATCCACGACGGACTGGTTTACCTCTGCATGCAGGACGGAAACCTCTACTGCCTGGATCAGAAGACGGGCGAGGAATACTACTTCGAGCGGACGCACCGCCAGCGTCATCGAGCATCCCCGGTTTACGCCGACGGGCATCTTTACCTGACCGCTCGCGACGGCATCGTGTCCGTTGTGAAGACCGGCAAAAAGTTCGAGCTGGTCGCTCAGAACGAGCTGGGAGAAGCTATCGCCGCGTCACCGGCGATCTCCAACGGAACGATTTATCTGCGAACGTTTGATTCGTTGTGGGCCATCCGAAAGTAGAGCTTTTTTCGAACGGCAATCACAACAAGGCTGGAACAAGCTCCGCGCAGTTCCGGCAAAGCCAGGAATTCGATCTGCCGGAACTGCGCGGAGCTTGTTCCAGCCTGCATCGCTCATATCGCTCGCGGGCAAGGTTGAGACATTGGCGGTCGCTCGACTGCATGTCGTGGAGTTTCGCTGGAAACGTCTCCTTACTTAGCGGCCTGGGGTCTAAATCGGCGTGTGCCAGTGCAGTGCCGAGTTCTGGCCGCAGTGATATCGCCACACTCATCGGCCGGTCGAAATTGGACCTCGCTGCGAAGCTTGCAGTTTACCCAGACTCACTCGCAGCGCTGAAATTATTGCAAGTCAGCCTCGTTCGTGTGCGCCGTCGGCTGTCGACGGCCCCGAGGTTTAGCGCGTTCTGAAGAATTTCTTGTCAAATTTTCAAATGCGCTTCAGACACGCTGCAAAGTCTTGCCCGAATTTCGCGAGCGGCGATACACATCCGTCGCACTTGAACGACAGGTGCAGCAGCGACTTCAACCCCTCGGTCGAATCGAAATCGCACTCTGCGAACTTTCATCGACCTGAAGTCAATGCGGAACGCAGCAGCGGAGTCACTCCCTCGAACCTGTCCGGTGAAGAGTTCTCTTCACCAGGTTCTGCTCCGCTGGTCGAGCCGACGCCCGTTCGGTTTCGAGCATCAGATCATCACTCCAATTCATCACTCCGCAATTTGCCAGGAAGGTTTGCAATGACTCGACAGATCCGCTGGGCATTCAGTGCTCTCGCAGGTGCGGCTGTCCTCACCTCTGCATCAGCCGCCTCGGCCCAATGGTTCTCATCGCCGGGCTGTGGTTGTGCAACTCAGCCAGTTGCTCGCCCCGTCGCTCAGACCTGTTACCAGCAGGTGCCGGTCACTCAGTACCAGCAGGTCAAACAGAAAGTGCGACGGCCGGTAACCGAGGTCGAGTACATCGAAGAGCCAGTCACCACTTATCGACCGGTCGTGGAAACGAAGACCGTCGACGTCCCGGTGACCGAATATCAGAACGTGACCGAGTACCAGACTCGCGTCACCCAGACTGGCAACTGGCAGACGAACTACCACTGTCGTCAGAAGCTGACTCCGTGTCAGTACGATCCTTCACCCAGCCCGATGGGCTGGTTGAACCGGTCGGCTTATCGAATCCGCTCGGCCTTCACGCCGAACGTTGTCGCCACACGACAGTTTGTGCCGCGAACCTGCACCGCTCAGGTACCAGTGACACGTCAGGTTGCTATGCAGTCTGTCCGTCAGCAGACCTATCAGGTCACGAAGTACGTGCCTGAGCAGACGACTCGCAGAGTCGCGGTCAACAAAGTTCGCTGGGTTGAAGAAGAAGTCGTCGCCATGAAGCCGATTACTGTCATGCAGACCGTGCCGGTGACACGCACCGCGTGGGGCTATAACAACTACGCTCCGGCAACCCAGACCGCTTTCGGCTGGAATCCTTACGGCACGCCGGCCATCAGCTACGCCGCTCCGGCTACAACAATCAGTCTCGCTCCCAGCCCCGACCCGGTCAGTGCTGCGAAGCCCGCCGCGACGCGAGCGGCTTCCCGGGACGCTGACGACATCAATAAGGCACTCGACGACCGCAGCGAACTCAACAGCATCGAAAAAAATCAGGAACCTGTTCGACGCAGTGCAGTCGAAGAACCGGGGCGAGGCCTTGGTCATCGTTCCAACATGTTCGAGCCGGTTCGACCAAGCTCTAATCGAGCGGCCGGAATTGCACGGGTCGGCGGCTGGCGAGCCAGCACTCCGACCACGGAAGTCTTACCAATCCTCCCTCCAGTGAGCATGCCCATCGCGGCGGCTCACTGACTTTCCGCCGGTGCTATCCGGCAGCCGGGCTCCATCCGGCAACGCTTCTCCCTTCCCTCCCTCCCTTCTTTTCTCCCCTCTCTTCTTCTTGTAGGCAGCGTCCTCCCTCCCAGGTTGCTTACAAGGCAGTCTCCCCTCTGCTGCGTTTCTCTCTTCCCCGCGGCACCGGTTTCACACCGGTGCCCTTTTTTTTTGCGCCGACCTGATTTCGAGAGTCCGGTGCAGCGTGTTCCAAACCGATCCGAAGGAGTATTCTCGTCATCCATTCGAGTTTCGAAACCCGTGGTTCCCCACTCTATCGATAATCAACACAGAGGGTGTTATGACGAACTTCCGCTTCCCCCGATGTTCCGCGATCGTGCTGTCTGCTGTGGCGGCGATGTCCGTTGCCGTTTCAGCATCCAGAAGTTTTGCCGAAGAAACGCCGCCTTCGTTCCAGTCGATTATCGTCCGACAGACGCGCGCGACCTTCGACCTTGTCGCCACCTACGTTGCTGAAAATGGTGACGCCGCGGACGCTGAACGTGCCTGGCAGTGGCTGTTCGTGACGTCGCTTGAGCACGGCTTCGAAACTGAAGCCGTCGAGCTGGCTCGAACGTACGTTAAGTCGCCCAACGCATCCGCAGTCACGCGCGGTGTCGCGCAGCAGGTTCTGGCGATCGGGCTTGCCAAAGGTGGCAAGTCGGAAGAAGCCGTCGAACTTTTCACCGGTCAGCTTCGATTCGCGAGATTTCAGTCTGGCGGAGCATTGATCGAATTCGGTCGACGGCTGGCGACTGAATTCCAGGTGGTACGAGACTTTGCGGCCGCGAGGCACGTTTACGAAGAGATTGCTGCCAAGTTCTTCCTGAACGCCGATGTCCGCAGTCTCTGCGAAAACCGCATTCGGAAAATTGAGATGGTCGACCAGCCAGCGCCTGAGGTTGAAGGCTCGGATATTTCAGGAGGAACCGTCAGTCTGGCCAGTCTTGAAGGAAAAGTCGTGCTGATCGACTTCTGGGCGACAAACTGCCCGCCGTGTCTGGAAGAAATGCCGAACCTCAAACAGCTCTACGCGGAATTTCACGACGATGGGTTTGAGATTATCGGCGTCAGCCTTGACGAAGATCCTGCCATCGTCGAGCAGTTTACGGCCCGAGCGGAAATTACATGGCCGATGATCGTTGAGCGGGGCGCTGTCAAATCACTGCGTGCAAGCTACTTCGTGCCGACAATTCCGTCGTTGTTCGTGGTCGACCGAAGCGGCAGGCTGCATCAGTTCGACGTTCGCGGCAAGCACCTGCGAAAAGTCATTGAAAAGTTGATTAAGAATTCGTAGTGCGAGTCCCACAGAATGCGGGATGAAATTCGAGTTGGGGATCTAATTTTTTGGTGAGCGATGTTCGCATTGCCAGAGATCAAGCCGATCCTATCACTGAGCATGACTTTTTGGTTCGAGACCCATCGCGTCGGCAGGAGACTCCAGCGTTTCGGTGATCCGGATGGCTTTCCTGCCGCGGTAAACGCCGGGAACACCGCGGAAAATTGGGCGTCCGCTGATCGTAATCGCGGCTCCCAGTTCGGCAGACGCCTCGGTCATGATGATGTCGCCAACTTCCAGGTTCATCACCTCGCTGGTCGAGAGCTTTGTCTCCGCAATCAGCACGTTCAGTTCGACGTTGGCCAGCGACAGGCTGGCATTAAGGTTCTTCTTCTGGGCGTCGTTCAACTCGCGTTTTTCATGCGAACCCCAGCTGGTTGACGTGAGCTTGCTGGCTTTGGACTCGATCGTGTTAAACGGGATGCAAAGATTGAGGATCCCGCAAGACTCGGCCAGTGTGATTTCAAAACTGATCAGGATAACCACTTCGTTCGGAGGAACGATCTGAACCAGCTGTGGGTTGCTTTCAATCTGAACGACCTTCAGCTGCAAGTCGCAGATATCGCTCCAGGCGTTTTCCATCGCCTGCAGAATCAGATCGGTGACTCGAGTTGCCAATCGAACTTCGATCTGTGTCAGCGGTCGCTGAGTCGGCCCGTCGCTGCGTGATTCGCGGCTTCCGCCGAGCAGACGGTCGACAATCGGGAAGACAATGCACGGATTCAGGTCGAGGATAATCTTGCCATCGAGTCCTTTTGAGTCGACCAGAATAAAGCACGTTGGATCTTCAAGGCTGAAGACGAATTCACTGTAGGTCAGCTGGTCAACGCTGATCAGTTTCACTTCGCAGATATTTCTGAGCATGGCGCTCAATGCTGCACCGAGTTCGCGGCTGAAGCCTTCATGCAGCGTCTGAAACGCCTGCATCTGCTCTTTGGAGACGCGTTCGGGACGTTTGAAATCGTAAACGGACACCCGCGTGGTGTGATCGGATTGACCTTTACCGCTGTCGGCCCCCCCGCCGGGTTCAAGAGCGGCCAGCAAAGATTCGACTTCTGATTGGCTGAGAACGTCCGCCATCCGTGGCTGCTCCCCGGGTTGAATCACCTTGTCTCGCCGGCCCGCATTTGTCGGGCTCAGGCTACTGGGAGTTGATCCCGGCGGCCTGGATGACGAAGTTCAGTCGGTGTTCGCCCCTTCTGATAAGTTGAAGTTACCTGATCTGGCCACTTCCGTGGACGATGTATTTGTAACTGGTCAATTCTCGAAGTCCGCAAGGCCCGCGAGCGTGAAATTTGTCGGTGCTGATGCCGATCTCGGCTCCCAGACCGTACTCGCCACCGTCGTTGAACCGCGTACTGGTGTTGATATGCACGGCCGCCGAATCCACAGAAGCCGAGAATCTGGTCGCTGTCGGCAGATCACGAGTCACAATGGCATCGGTGTGGTGCGAGCCGTATTCGTTGATATGAGCGATTGCCTGCTCCACATCGTCGACGACTTTGACCGACATGATCAGGTCAAGGAATTCTGTGCGGAAGTCTTCGTCGGTCGCGGCGACCGAGTCGGGTATCAGCTCCCTGGATTCTGGACAGCATCGCAGTTCAACGCCTTTTTCTTTTAAGGCACTGGCGATTCCCGGCAACAGCTTGGCGGCGACGGTTCGGTGAATCAGCAACGACTCGGCCGCGTTGCAGACACCGGGGCGATGAGTCTTGCTGTTCACGACAATCCTTGTCGCCATTTCCGGGTCAGCAAAAGCGTCGACATAAACGTGGCAGTTGCCATCGTAATGCTTGATGACGGGCATGACCGCGTCTTTGGCGACACGTTCGATCAACCCCTTGCCGCCTCGTGGAATCGTGACGTCGATCAGGTCGCGAAGCCGCAGGAACGAACCAACTGCTTCGCGATCCGTTGTGTCGACGAGTTGAACGGCGTCACGAGGCAGGCCGACATCTTCCAGAGCTTCGGCCAGCAATTGGTGCATGGCCTGATTGCTGTGAAACGCTTCCTTGCCACCTCGAAGAATCACGGCATTTCCACTTTTGACGCAGATCGCTGCAGCGTCAGCCGTGACGTTGGGACGCGATTCAAAAATAAAGAACACCACACCCAGGGGCACCCGAACCCGTGTCACCAGCAAGCCGTTTGGCCGGGAGTTACTGTCAAAAATTTCGCCGATCGGATCCGGAAGAAGAGCGATTTCTTCCAGAGCAGACGCGATGCCTTCAATGCGAGTTTGGTCAAGTCTCAGCCGATCAACCTGAGCGTCTGTCAGTCCGTATCCCGGTGCCGCTTCGATGTCTTTTGCGTTTGCTTCAAGAATTGTCGACGTCCGAGTCCTCAATAACTCCGCAGACCGATGCAGCCAGGCATTCTTCTGCTCGCCACGAGCGACCGCCAGAACGCGGGAAGCGTCGCGCGCGCGGGTCGCCCAGTCTTTGGCATATTGATCAAAATCTGTTCGCGTCGAATCAGTCATCAGCAGTCTTCATTGCGGTCAAAAACACGATCAAAGCACACGGAAATCACCGTCGTTTTCGGTAACTCCAAGCCACAAGGGAGTATCCGGCAACGACAGAAACGTGTCAACGCGGCTCAAAAGGCGTGCGGTGCCGTGATATCGACGCAAGTCCAGGGCACGGGTTCGCGCATCTGGCAATCAGTTCCGTCTCTGTTTGAGACGGAAGTTTCGATACTGATGAAGTCAGCAGACGCCATCATTGGAACGTATTTGTTGGGGATTGATGGCTTCAGCCGGAATCAGAGTTCGAAAGGATCGGCCTTGAGCTTGTAGGTCGACGCATCAAAGTTCACCAGGCGTCCTTCTCGAAAGACGAGAATCAAGCTCTGACCGTTGCGGTCCTGCTCCCATTTCCAGGCTTTGTCACCACTCTGGTAGTACCCGCCGCCCGTTTTGATCCAGTCATCGTTGAAAAGCTGGTGCCCGTCTTCCCCAAGGGTTCGACCGACCTCCGCGACCGACATTCCTGACTTGATCCGGTTGGCCAGTAACCACCTCAGTTCGGCAGGATCCCGGTCTTTCTGGTATCTCTGGCGGTGTACTTCTTCATCGCGAATGCTGGACTTCGCCCCGAACATGTTGCTCATGTCAGGAAGGTTCGGAACCGAAATTGTCCCGCAGCCACAAACGACCGCTGCCAGCAGCACAAAGATGGCCGTCATCGTGAGATCAGTTTTTGACCGAACCATCTCAAACTTCCTTGTTGAGTACGTGTCAAACTTCCTTGTTGAGGTTGCGAACGTGTTGAGGTCGCGAACGTAACGTACTGCCAACTTCCAGACAGAATTTCGCCGGCGCGTTCGCCGATTCGTAATTCGTGCCGGCGGCCTTAACATGTTCTTATCGGGGTGAATCAGGCACGGCAGACGAAAACACCAAATGCCCGGGTCATGCCGGTTGAAATCTCTCCCTGTGGCGACTTACGCGAGAGGTGCCGGTAAGGCAGGTACGACTGAATCTGCCGATCAAACGTCAAAGAGAAGCGGCAACCTGAGGGCAGCTCTACCAAGGTGGCAGTAACGCGTTGCTTCTGCAGATCTTGCGTTGATATAGTCGATCTTGAATTTACGTGGAAGACGGGCTCGCGCGTCGATGTTCAAACTTTCGCACGACTCCGACTGTACCTGAATGCTTTCTGGATTCGCTTTCGCTCGTTCAATCCAGTGCGTTCACAAGATTCCCGCATGTCCGCTCAGGACGACGGAGCATCGCTGATGACAATTCCTCGAACTTATCTTCTCCCCCTGACTGGTCGCTGCCTGGTCGCTTTCGCCCTGTTGGGAAGTGTCGCCGTTGCTCAGAAAGTCGATTTCCGCGGTGGATTTGACGTTGTCGTGAAACCGGTCGCTACCGGGGAAGAGCGACAGGCTCAACCGGACCTGTGGATTTTCGAACTGGAGTTCAAATCGCTGCGGATGATTGAGGTCGATATCACCGACGCCCGCACCGGCACGAAGCGATCCGAATTGCTGTACTACCTGGTTTACAAAGCGATCAACCGGGAAATCGACCGGAAGCAGGAAGAAGAGGACGTTCGCCCCGTCAACGACCTCGGCGAGAACCCTCCAGCCAACTACTTCATCCCGGAAATCACTCTGGTGACGACAGACAATGGGAAACGTACGGTCGTTAAAGATTCGATCATCCCGGAAGCTCAAGCCATCATCAGCCGTCGCGAGCGACTTCGCCTGTTGAACTCTGTCGAAGCCGCGCAGCCGACTCCGCCAACGGTTCCATTGGATGAGGAAGACCCGGCAGCGTTTTACGGAGTCGCGATCTTCCGAGGAGTCCCCGCCGACACGGACTTCTTTACGCTGTTCCTGTCTGGTTTTTCGAATGGTTACAAGCTCGTCAAAGGGCCGATCAGTTACGACGATCTGAAGCAACTTGGCAATGAGAAAAAACTGCTCGTCAGTGACCAGGTCTGGAACGGCGTTCTCGATCAGCAATGGCGTGCAGCCGCTCAGGTCGGCGATTTGCTTCGTCCCAACAAGTTTCCACCCGATGGCGCTGCTGATCAGCAATGGTATTACACCGTGACCAATGACCGGGTCGATGATGCTGTGATCGTCTGGCGAAAGACTCTCACTCAGGACTTCTGGCGTCCGGGCGACGTCTTTGATCAGAACGAACGAGAGATTCGTATGAAGACCCAGCCTCTTTGGATCTATCGTCCGGATGATGCCCGCTCGCCAAAAGAAGCCAGCGTTGAGACGGCATCCGCAAAGCCCTGATCAATTCCTGCTGCTTTCGACCGAATAAATTGAGAAGCCTCCCATGCACCGCATCAGGAGGCTTTTCTTTCGCGCAAAGGGATCTCGAAATTCCTGGATTCTGACCGGAATTCCCAGACTTCGAAATCCGAGCGCAGATGCAGATCCGGCGACAAACCTTCTCGTTTTCCGCGACATGAATGAACCCGGCGAGGCTCTTCATTTCGAACGAGCCTTTATTGGCCGGTTCTGAGAAAGGATGTAGTCATGTCTACAATCACGAAAGGATCGCAGAAGTCAGGACGTCTGCTGTTTAACGTCTTGAAGGGGGCGTTGCTGACGCCGCTGGCGATCGTGTTCTGGCCTGTCGCAAAAGTGTGGAACGGCTTTTATCACCACTTCCTGTCGTATCTCATTGGCCGGGTTGTTCGAGACCGCGACCGAATTTACCGCATCCGTTTTGTGTGGTATGGCGACTCGATTTATCTGCATCCAATGATCTGGGGAAGTCTGGCCCTGTTCGGCCTGACGGCCGGTGGCGTGATTACTGCCGGATGGGCATTGCTCGTCTGGTTCGTAACGCTTTTCGTTTGTTACGTCACCATTCTCTACAATTTTGACATCATCCGATGCACGATTCTGGCGACAGGTATCGTGGCGTTCTTCGGGATGGCTCACTTCGCCACCGTTGAACTCGCCTGGAACCCACTGACGGCGGTCGCGGAACATGTTCGACTGCTCGACGCCTCGGTGTCGCCGGGCTTCTTCGTCGCGGCCGCTTACGTGTTCACCGCGCTGATCTCGGCGGAGGTCGTCTGGGCCTGGTTGTTCCACCGTGTCGAAATTGACGAGTCGTACGTCTATGAGCACCAGTTCATGAAGACTTCAACTCGTGAGCCGATCTTCGCTCGCGGGCTGAAGCGGGAGACACGCGACATTCTGGAGTTGATCCTGCTGGGAGCCGGCGACATTCAGCACCGGACTCGCAAGGGATATCGGGTGTTCAAGAATGTTCCCTTCGCGTCGTTGTGGCTGGGAACGGCGATTGATTCGCTGCTGGACTTTCGTCGAAAAGGCGAGATCGCTCTTGAGAAGAATGGGCACGACGATTCGGCGGATGTTCGAATCTCGGACGCGAATCCGGACATCACTGAAGACGACTTCGAAGGTGACGACGCGGACGATGACAACATCGACTCCGACGGCGACGATCTGGATGACGGAGCTGACGACGATCGCTAAATCGCAGCTGGCATCCAGACATGAAGACGATCGGCGGTCTGTGGATTTCCATGGGCCGCCGTTTCTTTGCGTGTGACGACGCATTCCTGCAAACACCACTGATGCCGATAAAGTCGGTCTGGTTACCGCATTTTTCGCAGCCGAAAGTTTTTTTGCGATTGACTCGATCGTGCAGGTTTCTGTCAGCCCGGAATTCCTGCACATCGACACGGTCGTCGCTCACTTTCATCGATTCATCTTGTCGAATTTCCATTGGATGCCGATCCAACGGCTATAGTCGAGACATCTTCGCGAAACGCGGGACAGACGACGCTCGCTCAGATTCTTGTTCGAACACGCCACCGCGCACATTCTGCCGGTCATTTGTTCTCGCATATTGTGACTTCATCAGGTCGTGGAGTAACTTCCGTTTCCATCCCTTTGCCGGTCGTACGGAGTTTGACCTGGTTTCATGAGTCAGGATTCACCAGCAATTGCCCCTGCCGCCCATGAAGACACATGGCGGGAGATTGAAGACGTTGTCCAGGAAGTCACTCGGCAATCCAGAGCCGCAGTGCCTGCGGATCGCTTCTTTACGGGTTTACTGGAGAGTTCTGTCCGGACGCTTGCGGCGACTGGCGGAGCGGTCTGGCTGAGGCAGCCCGAAGGTCTGCGGCTTGAGTATCAGGTGAATCTCGTTCGAACCGGACTGGTCACCGGCCCGGATGCCGATGATGTGTTGCATGTCGAACAGCGTTCGCAGCAGCACCAGCGGCTGCTGGATCGAATTTCGCGGCAGACCGCCACTCACGCGGTTTCGCCGCAATCCGGCACAACATCCGCGGCCAATGCCGACGGCCTGCCGGAAAATCCGACTGACTTTCTGCTGCTCTTCTGCCCCGTGATCGTCGACGATCGCGTGCTGGGCATCCTTGAAATCTTTCAGCGTTCGAACGTTTCGCCCGGCGCGGTCCAGGGTTTTCTGCGATTTCTGGCAGCACTGGCGGAGCTGGCGGCGGACTATCTGAGAAACTCGCAGCTGCGGGAACTCCAGGACCGAGCGACGCTCTGGAGCCAGTTCGAACAGTTCACCGAACGGGTTCACGAAGGGCTGGATGTCGATCAGATCGCCGCGTCGATTGCCAACGATGGCCGGCAACTGATCGGTTGCGACCGGGTCACTGTTGCGGTGCGAAAGGGCTCCCGGTTTCCTGTGCGAGCCGTCAGCGGCTTGGACTCAATCGATCGCCGCTCGAATGTGCTGCGAGCGGCACAGGATCTGATCCGCCGCGTTGTCGTGACCAGAGAACCGTTCTGGTATCAGGACTCAGCCGACGAGGATCATGCGCAACCGCACGTCGATATCGCTCCGCAGCTCGCCGACTCGGTTCACAGATACCTTGATGAATCTCCGGCGAGACTGCTGGCCGTCTTTCCGCTGTTGCCCGCATCGACGGCGACTGACGGAGAGCAGGTTTCAAACCGAACCCGCGGCCGCGACGAGGCTCCGGTCGGAGCTATTCTGATTGAGCGGTTTGAGGGGGCTGGCACCTCCGGATTGACGCGACACCGTTCGGAAGTCGTCGCGCGGCAGAGTGCGTCTGCGCTGAAAAACGCTTTGGAACATTCCAGTCTGCCATTTTTGCCTGCGCTCCGATTGGTCGGTCGTATCGGCTGGCATCTACGACTGCGACAACTGCCCGGAACCTTGCTGGTTCTCGGGACGCTGATTGGTGCAATGGTGGCCATGTTCGTCGTACCGGCTGACTTCACGGTGGAAGGGCTCGGCGAGCTGCAGCCAGCGATTCGCCGAGGAGTCTTTGCGGCCAGTGATGGAGTCGTTGCTGCTCTCGGTCCGGCCTTGTCTGCTGATGCGACGACCGTCTTAGCGGGTGAAACTCTGGTCGAACTTTCGAACACTGATCTTGATCTCGAACTCACTCGCGTACTCGGAGAAATTCGTACGGCGCGAGAGAGTCTCAGCACGAAAGTCGTCGAACGCCTGAATGTCGACGATTCCGATCCCAAATGGGAATCGCAACTGGAAAAACTTTCGGCTGAGGAGAAGGAACTTGAAGTCAGCATCTCCAGTCTGGAAGCTCAGCTGAAAGTGCTGCGTCAGCAACAGGCGGATTTGATTCTGACCAGTCCAATTGCTGGGCAGATTCTGACCTGGGAAGCTGCCCGTATCCTTGAAAGCCGACCGGTGCGACGCGGTGACCGGCTTGTGGAAGTGGCTGATATCGCCGGGCCGTGGGTTCTGGAAATTCGAGTCCCGGATCAGAACATCGGGTACGTGAACGACGCTCGCCGGGAAGTGAAGCCCGACCTCGACGTCTCTTTCATTCTCGCCACAGACCCGAAAACCACGTGGTATGGGACGGTGAAAGAAGTGGCTTCGGAGACACGATCCTATGGCGATGCCGGACCAACGGTTCTGGTTACCGTCGAAATCGACCGCGGCGAGATCCCTTTGAACCAGCTTCGGCCTGGGGCAACGGTCATTCCTCATATTCACACCGGACAACGACCGATTGGTTTCGTCTGGTTCCATGAACTGATTCACACTGTTCGAACCAGGCTTCTGTTCTAGTTGGGGTCGGCGCAGCCCGCCAGATTCGCCAGCATGGTGGGCGGAATCCACTCAGCAAAAGCTTGCAGGATCGGAATACAAGCCATGTTTATGAATCTTTCTGCAAAACACGTCGTCATCGCATTTTTGTGGGCAATGTTTGTTACCTCAGACTGTTTCGTAATGGCCGACGATCGTCCGATCACCGTTACGGGTGCGCTGGTAACCGTCATTCAGGAACGCAACATTGCCGCCAGCGAGACCGGATTGATTTCGAAAGTTCACTTCAAAGCTGGAGAATTTGTCGACGCCGGTGCGGTGCTGGCCGAGCTGGACTCGACACAGGCGCAACTCAAGCTGCAGGAAGCCGAAATTCAATTCGGCAAGGCGCTGGAACTGGCGAACAGTGACGTCGAGAACCGCGCGGCAAAGAAGTCACTCCAGGTGTCGAAGGCCGAACTGGCACGTGCTCAGGAAGCCGTCGACCGATTTTCGAAGTCGATCTCACAAACTGAAATGGATCGACTTCGTCTGACCACGGAACGGGCGGAGCTGTTGATCGAGCAGTCGGACCAGACTGCTCGGATCGCAAAACTGGATGCCGACCTGCGCAGGAACCAGGTCGACTTTGCCAGGCACACTCTGGATCGGCATCGTGTTCTGACACCGATTTTCGGCATGGTTGTTCAGGTCAGCTTTCATCCTGGCGAATGGGTCGAGACCGGTAAGAGCGTTGCTCGCGTTCTGCGTTTGGACCGACTGGGTTGCGAAGGCCACGTTGCGTCCGAAGCAGTCGATGTCTCGATGATCGGTCGTCCGGTGAACGTCACCATTCACCCGCCGAACGGCAAGTCAGTCACGTTGCCGGGAACGTTGACCTTCGTCGATCCGCAGGTCAGTCGGATCAAAAAGGACGTTCTGATTCGCGCTGAATTCGACAACGCGAAGCTGACCATACTGCCTGGAATGTCCGCTGAGATCGAGATTTCAGGTTCCAGCAAAATTGCCAGAAACGACGCTCCCGGCAGCAAGTGACGTCATTCCGCTGATGTCGTGCCGGCACCGTTCAAGTTGAGCGACTCAGCAGAACTTCGAGTTCACACGGCTCAAGACCGAATGTCGCACGCGCAGATTTCACGCTGTCCGGGGCCGCGAATGGTGTCGTTGTGGACTCTCGAATTGCCCGAATCAGGATGTTCTTCGGTGTGTGTTCCAGGCTGATGAACTCGAGCACCTGAGTGCGATAGCCGCAGGCTTCCAGGAGGTCGGCTCTGATCGCGTCGGTCAGAAGTTCGGCGAACCGTTCCTTGAGAATGCCTCGCCGCATGATCGGCGACAGAAACTCTGTCTTTAGTTTGGAGGCGACTTCGTGGTGACAGCACGGCACTGCGAAAATGACGGTTGCGTTCCACTCGACCGCTCGCGCGAGAGCGACGTCGGTTGCCGTGTCGCAGGCGTGGAGCGAGACGCTCAGATCGACTGACTCCAACGGTGAGTAGCCAGCCATGTCACCTGACTCGAATTTCAGTCCGTCGCAGCCGAGCTTCGTCGCAATCTGATTGCAGTGTTCGACGACGTCCGCCTTCAGATCCAGTCCGACGATTTCCACCTTTCGACCGTGAACCCGGTTCAGCAGGTAGTGCAGCGCGAACGTCAGGTAACTCTTGCCGCAGCCGAAATCGACAACCCGGATCGGGCCGGTTGGCGGAAGGGATTCGTAAACGTCCTCGACAAATTCGAGGTATCGGTTGATCTGCCGGAACTTGTCGAACTTCTGTTGGCGGACGTTGCCGTCGGCAGTCATCACGCCGATCTCTTCCAGAAACGGACACGGAATTCCGTCAGGAATCAGATACTGTTTCTGACGATTGTGGCCCGTCGATACGACACTTTGCTTCGACGGCGGATACTGGTGTGCTCGTACCTTGCCGCTGGCTTTGACTTTGACCGTGAAGTCGAAATCCGTCCTGAAGAGATGTCCCTTTCGGAACGGCCCGGTGATCAGATTTTCGACTTCTCTGACAGCCTCTTCCGGAGTGAAGTTTCGGTGAGTTTCCCGCCGCGCTTCACAAAATGTGAATTGAAGATGGCGGCCCGATTTCAGATCAACCGGGCGGACAACGATTTTCTCGACGGTGGAAGAGAGCACCGCGTCGGGGTCCAGCAAAGGCAAAACTTCGTCAGGGACCGGCTGACTGAGAATCAGCTGAATCAGCGAGTCTGATTCAACGGCTGCGGCAAAGTGAGTCGTTAGTTCATTCATGGGCGAAGAGCGGGTGATGTCCACCCGATAATTCATGCATTGGGATTTAGAGGCGGGTTGCGAGGAACTGTTGCATCTCTTGAGTGAAGGGGTCGTCGGCGATGGGCTGAATCGTGATCGCTGGACCGATCGACCGATCGATGATCCACTGGCCACGTTTCCGGGTGATTGCTCGAATGTCGCGTAGTGGAAGAAAGAATGAGCCGGAGACTCGGCTGAGAAAATCCGGGAGCAGTTGAAGGTCCTCTTTGCTGAGCCGGATCGGTTCGTTTTCGAGGAAGTCCTTTTCACGAAGCTCGCGGCGTTTGAGAAACGGAGCCAGAAACATCAGCGGAGACCAGAAGACGGCGGCCAGCGTCCACATCGGAGAAGCCGCCGACTGTTCAACCAGTCGCCGTTTCGTCACGGTTTGGTATGGCAGAAAAAACAAACCGTTGGCGGTTTCGTAGAAAACTCCGTCTGCAGGCAGCTTGCGACGAGCGACGCGAACATGCCCCATGCGCCCTCGAACTTCTCCGACCAACGTGCGAAACCGGGTATCCGTGTCCTCGGGATTGATCGTCTCCGGCAGCGCGTCCTGACAATCCGGGCAGCGATCATCGCGGGTAAAGACCCACTGGCAGCACTCCTGACACAATCGGATCGACATGATGAATGATAATCTGAATGCGGGAACTGATGATTCACGACGCCGGCCTGGTACGGTAACCTGCTGGTTGACGGCTCAAGTGTATCGGCGTTGCAATTGCCGACTCAACGACTGAGAGCAGGGGTTTATCGCAGCATGGCACTGAACAAAAAGCAGAAGAAACAACTCGATGTCATCCGTAAAAAACTGCAGCAGCTCAAGCAGCAGCTGGCCGGCGAGAAAGACCAGATGGACGCCCCCGAAGCCGTCCGGAAGATCGAAGCCGAAATTGCGAAGCTGGACGAGCAGCGTCGGACGATCGAAGCCGAGAAGTAGATCGGAACGTGGCTCCCGAAAGTGAGCGACGCCTTCGCTTTAAGGCGTCACGGCAAGGTTCGCGATCACGGCCAGGTTTGTGTTAACCTTGCCCCGTCGTCAGATCATCGGCTCGCGGCGTTTGACCAGTTGCAGCGTCAGTCCCCACGGATCCCGGATGAAGGCCATGAGGTCTCCGCCCGGCAGATCGGTGATGTTACCTTCGAGCCTGGCGCCGGCGGCGGAGAGTCGGTCGATGTCGGCGCGGATGTCATTCGAAACGAATGCCAGGTGCAGCGTGCCTGGGTGCATGTTTCGAAAATCTGAGCGGGGAACCGCGGGGTTTCCGTAGATCTCGATCATCGTCGATCCGGACGAGTCGACAATAAAATGAGCCCACGGTGCTTCCATGACTCGGCGTTTGACCACAAAGCCAAGATTCTCGACGTACCAGCGTGCCATTTCGAGCGGGTCTTCAACGTTAAAAGCAACATGCTCAACGCGCATGAGGATATTCTCCGGGTCACGAAGTGGAATGAAGGGGATTTCAACGTTCAACAGGTCGTTGACTGAGCGGTTTCTATCGCCTGCTCGCTCGTAGTTCACCTGTCCGTGAACTTGCAGGTGCCGGACATCGCCGCGACAGTCTATTGGGCGGTACGTGCAGGCGGTCTTCAGCAACCCTGGAAAGACACGGGACGATGGCGAAAGCAAAGCGGTCGACGAAGAAAACGGCTTCCAGGCAGCCCGTCTCAAAACGCGGCTCAGAGACCAGTGGCCAGTCAAAGAAGAAACACGCCACCACGATTATCGCGAGTGATCAGCGTCCGGCCAAAGTGGCGAAAGCCAGCCACGGATCGGAAAGATCGACGAGTCGTAAAGCAACGAGCAGGAAGTCGACGTCGAAAAAGGAACGTCTCGATAAGACGGAGTCAGTCGATGAGGTTTCCGTCGAAGAAAAGCCGCTTGCCGACGCTCCGTCAGGACGAAAGCCTGTCCCGCATTGCAACGAGCTTGATGGAAAACGCTGGATTCAAAACTCGATCAGCGTCTGGAGTGACATTCGGAAAACCGCCGAAGAAAGCCGCCTCAAACACCCGGCGATGTTTCCCGGCATGCTGGTCGAGCGGCTTGTTGACACGTTCCTGCGTCCGGACGGCGAGCGGATTCTGGATCCATTCAGTGGGTCGGGCAGCACAATCGTCGCGGTCGAGCGTCTCGGGAAAACCGGGATTGGAATCGAGCTTTCGCCTGAATACGCAAAGATGGGGCGTCAGCGGCTTGCCGAAATTTCGTCCGATCTGTTTGCGAACAGACGCAAGCCTCAATCAGTGATTCACGAAGCGTCGGTGGCTGATCTCACGGATCTGGTCGAGCCGGAGTCGATCGATCTGTGTATCACGTCGCCTCCGTACTGGGACATTCTCAACCAGCGCAGAACGGCTGACTACAAGAAGGTGCGGCACTACGGAAACCTCGATGGTGACCTGGGCACGATCGCTGACTACGAGGTGTTTCTCGATTCGCTGAAAACTGTTTTCGCCGACGTTCTGACTGTCCTGAAGCCGGGAGCCTACTGCTGTGTCGTTCTAATGGACCTGCGCAAGAAGAACCGTTTCTTCCCGCTGCACAGCGACTTTGCAGCTCGCATGACGGAGATCGGTTTTATCTTCGATGACCTGATCATCTGGAACCGGCAATCGGAATACAACAACCTGAGGCCGCTCGGTTACCCCGCAGTGTTCCGCGTCAACAAGGTTCACGAGTTTGTTGTGCTGCTTCAGAAACCTTGCGTCCAATGACGGGGCGGCTGACTGAAACCTCGCTCCGATTCCGTGCTTATTTCTTTGTCAGCGTGAAGGCGCCGTCCCAGCCTGCTGGTGGTTCGAAGTTTGTCAGCTCCATCTGGCTCAGGACAAATCTGGTCGGACCATCCGTCTCGCGGAATTCCGACAGCAGTTCGACAGCGTCGCTCCACTTCCCGTCGAGTACCGCGTTGATGCCTTCTTCGTATCGGGCGATCATTTCGTCCGACACGGATGGGTCGTGCCTGAGTGCTGGCAGTAACTGATAAACCGTCAATGGCGTCTGCATTCCTGCTGGCCGAACGCGAGCCATACGACGAACGCGTGCTTCGTCTTTCGGCATAAACTGCTCGACATAATCGGCCGTTGTTTCGTCGATGCAGATCGGCACACCGAACTGTTTGGTCAGACCTTCGTAACGCGAACCCTGATTCACGACGGGACCAAACACACCGATCTTCGCCTGCTTTTCGGTGCCGATCTCGCCAGCAATTGCCTGTCCGTGGGCAATTCCGATTCCGACGCTGAAGCCATCCAGCATGCCGTCACAGTTCAGTTTGTTATTAAAAGCGTCGACGATACTCAGAGCTGCTCGGCAGGCTGGCACCGGACCTTCGGGAAGAGGCATTGGCCAGCCCCAGAACCCGAGAGCAGCGTCGCCCTGGAAGTCGGCGATGGCACCGTCGCTTTCAACAATGCCGTTCGCCATGAGTCCCAACGCACGTTTGATGGTTGCGAGCAGCTGAAACAGATCGTCTTTCAGAAGTTCGGATTTTCGCGAGAAGCCGCGGACATCACAGAACAGAACGCTGATGTCCTGCTGCGACGGTTCGAGCGAGGTCGAGTTTTTATCCAGCAGGCTATCCATGATTCGCGGCGAGAAGAACGAACTGAGCTGCGTCTTCTGTTCTTCCAGCAGTCGCACATGCCGAATGGATCCGATGAACTGAGCCACCAGTTCGACAAATCGCAGATCGCCCTTCAGTGTGTCTTCGTCGATAAAGACGCCCGAGTTCTCGCTCCCCTGACCGGAGACGTACAGGCACCAGCCACCTTCTTTGTCGGCCATAATTGGCGTGCAGAACGCCCAGTCCAGGCTCCCACTGACCGTAAACTGCCCGTTGCCCTCGTCACCATCCCAGATGTGCAGGACGCTGTTGCCGGTCTGTAATGCGGAGCTGATCATGCGCCGACTCGGTTTGAATCGACCTTCGTAGTCGTCTCGTGTGGCGACTCGCATCATCGCCGGTTTCGACGGGTCGAATCCCGAGGCCAGTGGGTTCACCAGTGACTGCGAGAGATCGCCCTCGTATCGCATGACTGCCGTCGCGACACCGGCCGGAATCGTTTCCAGCAGCACATCGACCAGCAGGCCAGCAAGTGCCTCATCCGAGGTTGAACCGGAAATCATTTTCGGCAGGCGAGCCAGCATGTCCATTTGTCGGATCGGATCGCTGAACTGAAACTCGTTCAACTCGTCTGATTGATAAGTCTGCAATCCGGCGAGCGGTTCATCTTCAGACATGTCCATGTCAGACGAGTCCGCTGGCTCGGCATCTTCGCTGCTGACCAGCCGAAACTTCGTCGCACCGATGAGAAATTCGCCGCCCACGTCGATCTTCAACTCGCGGAATGATTCACCGTTAATAATGATGGGATTGGTCGCTTTATCGTAACAGCGAACCTGAAGCTTGCCCTCATGCCAGCGCATCTGGGCATGCTCACGGGAGATCAGGCGGTCCCAGTTCACAACCCAGTCATTCTGTGGCGATCGCCCAATTCGAAACACATCATCCGTATCCAGTGAGCGGACCGAGCATTGGCTGTCGTCAGTGCCGCGTGCCTGAAGTTCTACCGTCATCGACTGAAACTCCCGAGAGGGGGGCAATATCCTGAGGCCCGCTGGTTGTACTGTGCATTTCATGGGGGCTTGGACACATGGCACAGATGCCTGTAACGCTGGAGTTTCCGCGACACAGGGCTGCATGGAAGATAGGTCGGAGTTGAAGCGTCGGACGGATCGCACCCTTGAGAATACAAGGTTCCAGAGATTCCCTGCGGACTGAGATACCTACGACCGGCGAACCGACAGAATCGGACGCGTCAACACCCGCAGCAGAATCGGAAGGACCTGAATGATCCGTCGGCCTCGACGTGATCCTGTCCGTCCATTTCAATGCTCGCTTTGACTGACCAGCACAGCCGCGGCGAAACAGCGATCGAGCAAACGTTTTTTGAAAGCGCACCCGTGCAATTCGCAGTTCTGATTCTGATTTGTGCGGTTTGTCCCGTAATGACGGTCATGGCAGATTCGCTGGAAACGGTATTTCTCGCGAGCGCTGCGAGCCTGCTGGGCGCGGGGAATCTACTCCGCGAAGATCGCTCCGCACGGCGATCGAATGAGGCAGAAGTCGAACGGAGCCGCGTTCAACTTCTTGCCGGACAGCTGCAAAGCCGTCGCACCGTGGGATTCTTCAGCGGCTTCTGCGTCGCGACGGCCTTCGTTTTTCTCGGAAGCCTTGCGGGCAGTTCGTCACTGGAAACGATTCGCACAACGCTCCAGGAAAGTTATCGCCCGGAACGAGCGGACCTGCTTGTGGGCGACGGATCAGTTCTCGGTGTGACGGCGATCGTCCTGTTGTTCGCAGGCTGCGCTTCGGCATTCGGACTGTTCCCAATGCACGGCGTTGTGTTGAACGGGTTTGAATCGTCCCACGCCAGCATCGCAGCCACGACCGCCGTTCTGCAACGGTTTCAGGCATCAATCGTCCTGTGGAAAGTTACCGTCGTGGCAATGCCTGGCTTCGAATCGACGATACAGCTGATGTGTATCGTCTTCGGGACGGCATCCTGCCTGAGTGGATCGATTCTGGCGTGCCGCGGTGAGTCGTTGCGCGGTCTGGCGGGCAATCTCTGGATGACATGGGGTGGCGTGGTCCTTGTTGCCGCTGCGACCGGTATGACTTCGCAGCCGCCTGCCGTTTCGGAAACCCTTTGGCAATTTCCCAGTGGTCTGGCAACGGCGTTGTTTTCGCTGCTGATTTCATCGTTTGCGATGTGCCTGCTGCTCACCTGTGAACGGTGGCTCTTCTCCGGTGCGCAGTCTGCTGACTTTCCCGAAGATGTCACGGGGCTTGGCAGGCAACATGGTGTCGTCGCTTTTGCCGTAGGTTGCTCGCTGCTGACGCTGAGCGTTGTTCCGCCGTTGCCCGGTTTCTGGTGTGCGGTTTTTATCACAGGTAACGCGTTCCTCCCCGGCGTTGAGTCCGCCGAAGGAGCGGCATTGATACCAGAGGCTTCGGTACTGACCGCGTTGCTGTTGCTGCTGATTTCAATGCTGATTGTCGCCGCGAGGTCCGTGCATTTTCTGAGCCTGATGTTTCATCACGAACCAATCCGCCGGTTCGACATTCGGGATGGAAAGTTCCCCGCCATCGCCAGTCTGACCATTGCCGGGGTCCTTCTCTGGATTGGCATTAATGTCGGGACTGCTCTGACATGGTTTCATCGGCTGCTTCTCTGACTACGTTGGCTACGGAACGTGTGTGTAAATTGTCGAGCTTCAAAGTAATCCTTGCAGGAGCCATCGATTCTCGCAGCGTTGCGTTATCGATGAGGCGGACCGTTTCCGGATCGCATGCTTTCAACTCGATTTTCAGTTCGCGTGTGCAGAAAGAATGGTCCTGAAACCGGACGAATCTAGCGTCGTAATCAGTGCTGCAAGTGCTTTGTGAAAGCGTGGGCAGTCGATTTTTCGATGGATTTCTGGATCGGGATGAGTTTGGTTGACCCGATCTCGCGACGATTAAAGGTTGCGATGAAGAACGGAAATAAGCGTTTTTCAGCCATTTTCCTGCGAATTGACCGATCAGCGATCGGTCGGGCGAGCGGATTTTGCGACTTATCGAGTCGTCCGCGATTCTTTGCTCGATATCGACTACAGTATATTCGAAGGCAAATGGATTTACGTGAATGTTTCACGCACTGAAAGTTGCACACATTTTGAAACGGGACAGAAGCAATGGCTGAAGGCACGATCAAGCGGATTACGGAAAAAGGTTTTGGTTTTATCGACGAAGGAACAGGCAAGGATATTTTCTTCCATAGTTCTGGCGTGGAAGGTGGCGGATTCGATCAGCTGTACGAAGGACAGCGAGTGTCGTACACCGTCGGTTCAGGACCGAAGGGTCCTTGCGCCGAAAACGTGCGTACGATCTAGTCGCTGCTGACCTCTGGTCGGCACGTCATTCTGACTGAAGCACCGGGCCACAACTGTGCCCGGTGCTCGTTCAGCGCTGAAGTCTGAATAAACGAGCATCAAGCATGCCTGCTCCGCCCATGCCTACTCCGCGACGGAGTGCAGGGGTATCCCGCTGGGCACAGGGCTCGATTGACTGCAACTGGTTCATCTCAGCACCAGGATGCTGCAGTCGTGTGCGGATTCACATTCATACGCTCTGAAAGAAACCGCATGCATAATCGAAAGCCGACGCCGCTGTTTCAGCCTCGTGAACGAAAACGCTGTCCGGTCTGTGCAGAGATCGCGTATTCATCAGCGGGCATTCATCCTCAGTGTGCCGTGCATCAGTCTGATTCGAAGCGTATGGAAGCCGTCAAGCTGAAGAAGCAGGCGGCACTCACAAGGCTGCCCGCTGGCGACATGCAGTGGCAGAAAACCTGCTCCCGATGCAAAGCGATTCTGCATGTGCGGAGAAAAGTCTGCGATTGCGGATACAGCTTTCCGCTCCATGCACGTTGAAACAGACCTGTTGCGGGCATCGCGATAGCTCTTCACTGGCAGAAGTCGGTGGAGTGGCAGGAGCCCGGTTTCAACTTGAGGCTCAGCCAGAATCAACGCGTTCCTGACCGAGAACTACGCAGGTTGCGTTAAAAGGTGTCGACCGGATCCAAGGGATAGACAGGGCGACGAATCTTCTGAAAGTCGAAGGCAGCCAGGTCGGGCCGATGAATTCCAGGCGTGTCGGCATCGAAAATTCGACTCGCCAGCGGACCAAAGTCTGCTCGGAAATGCACCGCGCTTTTCAGGACCAGTAGTCGCCGTCCGGTCGGATCAACACCGGCGATCCTCAGCATTTCCGCATCGAAGCATTGTCGGCGTTGTGAAGAGACCACCACGTCGACCCCGCCGATGACCAGCGTGGCGGTCAGGCCGAGGTTGTCCTGAACTCCCTGCATCATCGGGCCGCGATACCTGTACTTCCCGTCGGAGAGGACTCGCACGTAAGCGTCCCGCTCGACGGGCGCCCCGTGCAGGTTGTCCGTCTTTCCCCCAAGTCGGACAGGGATCGTTGCTCCGACTCCGGCACGATGAGCCTGGGCTGCGGTCTCTGGATCAAAAAGGACGCCGACGGCTCCATCCTGGAAGTCGGCATTGATCATGGCATGCAGTGCCACCGTTCCGTCGCACGGCGCGCCACCACCAGGGTTGTCAGAGCCGTCTGCGAAAATCACAAGACCGTCGTTTGGGTGTGCGTTGACGTGCGCGATGACGTCTTCAATCGTTGTGAGTTCCGGCTGAAGATCGTCTCGCAGTTCCCATAGCCAGCTGGCGAGTTCGTTTGCTTTCGAGCTAGCCAGCTCGGCGTCGCCGTCGGTTGTGACAAGGATCGACACGCCAGTATCGCGGATGTCGGCGAATGGAAATCCCATTGCGACGGTTGCCGTCAGCACGCCGGGCTCCTGCTCCAGTTGATGAACCCGCTGCATGAGCGTCTGCATGGGATCACGTAGAGTGCATTGTTTCGGCGGCAGAGTGATCAATGGAAGCTGACGGAACTCCTGAACGGGGGAGATTTCCTGCCGGACGATTCGAGCAATGAGTTCTGCAGCTTCGTGACCACGTTCCTGCATGTCAACGTGCGGGTAAGTATCGAATCCAATAATGACATCCGACAGTTCTGCCATTCGAGCGGAGATATTGGCGTGCAGGTCGAGAGTCACGACGATTGGGATTTCACGGCCAACTACGTCACGAACCGCTGCGATGAACGCACCTTCGGCGTCTTCATGATGTTCAGCGACCATTGCTCCGTGCAGATCCAGCAGAACACCATCGACGGGTTTCGCGATTTCGAGGCGTTCAAGAAACCAGTTGAGCATTGTGTCAAACGCGGCTTCCTCGACGAGTCCAGACGGCTGAGCGCGAGCGCACAGCAACGGGACCAGTTCAAAGCCAGCCGCTTCGGCTCCGGAAATGTATCCGCCATGAATCGAACCGGTGCCGCGAAAACGGTCGAAGATTGTTTCACCGCCTGCGAGCGTCGCTCCGCAGTTGCTGTCCCGCACGAAGTCGGCCAGTGTTGTGGGAATCTTCGAAAACGTGTTCGTCTCGTGCTGTACGCCGCCGCTGGCAATTCGCATCAGAAGGTTCCTGTCGCATCAAATGATGTTCGCTGAGTTGCGACCACAGTCAAAGTCACACGAAACGTGATCGCAGAACGAATCGTCTTACATGAAGGTCGTCTCAGTTGGCTGTTCCCCGCTTGTCCAGCAGGCCCTGAGATTTCAACCAGTCTCCAAGTCGGTGATTCCATGTCGAGACTGGATTCTCTGACGGTCGGATTCCGTAGCCGTGTCCACCCTTCGCATAAATATGCAGTTCAGCGGGGACGTTGGCCACTTTCAACTCGACGAAGAGCAATGCGGCCAGTGAGCCTCGATGCGTGTCGTCAGCGGTGACCGCCATGAATGTTGGCGGCGTTTTCGCGTCCACCTTGACCAGTGGCCCCAGTTCAGGGGTGTTGTCTGTGTAGTCTGGACCAAGGTATGCGGCATAAATCGGGCACATGAAATCCGGTCGACAACTCAGGTCATCTGCTTCATCAATCCGGTCGTATGCTGCTTTCTGCCAGTGCATGCCGGTCATCGCCGTCAGATGTCCGCCGGCAGAAAAACCGAGGATTCCGACTCGGTCAGGATCAACGCCCCAGTCTTTGGCGTGGTGCCGAACCAATCGAACAGCACGCTGAGCGTCCTGCAACGGTTCGATATGTGGAGTCTCCGGGTCTCGACGAGGAACACGATATTTCAGCACTGCCGCCGTGACACCAATTGAATTGAACCACTCGGCAACTTCGAGCCCCTCTTTTGGCCATGCGAGAATGTTGTACCCTCCGCCGGGACAGATCACGACGGCACAGCCGTTGGCCAGTTTTTTCGGAGCCTGATAGACCGTAATCGACGGTGTTTCGACGTAGTAGATACGTTCTTCAGTGAGCTTTCCTTTCAGTTCCTCAACCCGTTTCGCATCGACGGGTTTGGCTCCGACCGGCAGACCGTTTGGCCAGATCGAAATCTCCGGTTGATCAGCAGCCAGAGCCGAATCAGTAATCGGGAAGTCAACAAAAGCTGAAACCAGAAACACGGCCAGGAGAAACGCAGGTTTCATTGTGGGTGTCCTTCATGGAGCGGGAAGAGTTGTGTGCCAGTGGATGAATCGGCATTTCGAATTGGCGAATGACATGGCGAGGTTATCGAAGTCATCTGGTCCCGTGAAGGATGTTCGATATCAGGAATCGGTCAATACGCTCCTGCGATCTGATTTTCATCCATCCTGTCTGGCGACGATCCAGAGGCATTCGGCAGTGATGGTCAGGAGGCATTTCCGAGCGACGGTTCTTTTCGTAGCGAAGTCCTGCGAGTCCGTTGTCTCCGTGAACGAAAACAGGCCCACTGAAATAGTTCCAGCGGGCCTGAGTAACTTCAGCTCTGAAGTGGGATTCAGAAGCCTCCTCCTCCACCCCCTCCATTGCCTCCGCCGTTCCCGTTGTTCCCGTTGTTACTGTTAAGGAATTGGAAGTACGCTAACTGAGCTGCGTCCCCGTTAAGTCCGGGAGCGTACGACTGTGAAACGACGACACGGGCCTGTGCGTTGGGGACGCCCATTTGCGAGAGCATTAACGCCACCATCTGGCGTCGATGCTGATCGAGTTCCGGATCCGAGTTATTCTCCGACCGTTCGATCAGAATCGGGAAGGGTGCACTTCGTGCCCGCGCGGCGATCTCAAGAAAATGGTCCAGTCCGAACGAAGTCAGTTCACCGGTGAACTCGATAAATTCGTTGCGGTGCATAATGAAATCGAAGGCTTCGCCATTCGTTTCCATCTGGTGGTAGTGAGTTCGAACAATACTACCCAGCGGATACTTATCGGGAATCGACAATGACCTCCGCATGGTCAGCGTGGTTGGAATAAACTGCAGCGTCGGATTAGTGCAGCCAAAGGTACTCAGTACACATGCGACCGTCAGGCCTGGTACCAGGCGTTTGGCGTGTCTCAGAATCATGAAAATCCCCCGTCCCTGTAAATTACCGGACTGTCGGTCATTACTGACCTGGCGCACTCCGGATAATCTTTTCGCTGTGCGACTTCTTAGATGAAGGAGCCGTCACCTTGTGTACTGCTGTGATCTCTGCTGGATCATTTGCTGCTGCTGCTGTCGTTGTTGCTGAACGGCCTGACTCTCTCTGCCGAGTCGACTGTCCGTTCCGTTCAGCAGACTGGGAGTCGTGGCGTTAGTCGATCTCAGGGCTGGATTTCTTTGACTGGAATCCCGATTGCCCTGAAACCAGTTGGCCAACTTCATTCTCTGAGTCGGCTCCTGGTATCCAACCTGCTGAATTCCGCCCATCTGTTGGACTGGTTGTCCGAGATTAGGATCGGCCATGGGCTGGATCGCTCCCGTCGGCGGACTCTGCTGCATTGGCTGAACTGGGAACTGCTGGACGCTCTGTTGAGGAGCAGCGGGTGGTCCAGGATAAACGGCTCCTGGGTTTGCCTGGAATCCACCGCCATAGCCGGGAGGACTGACCTGATAATTTCCCATGCCGCCACCCATTGGCATTGGGTTGCCGAAAGTACCAGGGTTGAATGGTCGGTAGCCGATCTCATTCGCGTAGCCAGGTCCCCATCCATACGGGTTGAGCTGGTATACTCCCTGATCCGGGTAACCTTCCGATTTGGCATAGGCGTACAGTTCAATGTCATTCGGAGGGGTCACATAGAAGCCAGGATAAGGAGGAACTTCATCGGCTTCCATCGGATGCACGAGTTCCGGGGTTACAGTGATCAGCAGCTCGTTCTCGCCCTGGTCGGCATTCTTGGAGTTGAAGAGTGCCGGTCCGATGACTGGCAGTTCGCCCAGAAACGGGATGCGATTGACTTCGCTGGTCATCGTCATGCCGAACAAGCCTGCCAGCACAATCGTCTGGCCTTCTCTCAGTCTGACCGTCGTTGTGACTCGGCGTGAATTCAGACCTGGTACGCCTCCACTTGAGCCAGTCGCACTGATCTGACTGTACTCAGGAGTGATGTTCATCTGGATGTAGTCTTTGTCGACGACCTGCGGTCGAACAAGGAGCGACGTTCCGAACCCGCGGAAGGATGTCGATGTACCCTGCGCTCCCCCGACGCCGACAATTGTCGGCACCGGGAACTCACCACCGGATAAGAAGCTCGCCTGGTAACCACTCAGCACTGTCAACGTGGGCGAGGCTAGAATCTTTGCCGTTCGGTTACCGGCCAGCCAGTTAATCATCAGATTGACTTCGCCATTTTCGAAGACGCCCGTCAGTGCTCCTCCGGCACCGCCGAGTGACGATGACAGAAAGTGCCGTCCGTTGTTGATGAGTCCGTCGAGGTCGACACCCAGGGTTCGCAACTGTCCGCGGCTCAGTTCTGCGACGGTCACATGGATCATGATTTGGCGATTTCCGGGAACCTCCAGCAAATCCACAATGGGGTTGTTGTTATTGTTGCCGTTGTTGATGCCATTGTTATTACCATTGTTGATGTCTCCGAAGCCACCCCCTCCCGCACCGCCAAATCCGCCAAATCCGCCGCTTCCCGCACCGCCGAATCCTCCGTAGTTCCCGAATGCTGCGTAATACGAAGCACGAACAATCTGAAGAATTCGAGCAGCCTCTTCCACATCCCGTGCCTGACCTTTGACGATCAGGCGTCGCTGGAGCGGTACCAGAAACACTTTGCTGTTTGGAAACAGGATGCGAAGCTGCTTTTCAAGCTTTCCAAAGTCGTTCCGCAGGCGGTCTTCAAAAGTCGGATCCGGAATCACTTCAATGAGATAGATCAGCGGGTCGCGGCTATTGTCGAACCACATGGTCAGAGTAGTGGTTCCCAGGTTCATCCCGATGATTCCGATTTCGTTCGGGCTGTACTGGACGACATCGACAACGTTGGGATCCGCGATAGCAATTCTGGCAATTGGAGCTCGAGCCACCATCAGCTGGCTGCGGCGATGGATAATCTCCATTTCTTCCTGAATGTCAGGCATTTCTGAAATCGCATATGGCAGCGGTTTTTTCGGTTTTGTGTCATCGGCCGTAATACGCTGTGTCAATTGAATTTGAGACTGGTTGCTCCGAGCGCCGCGATATGGCGCATTTGACGGCGCATTTGGTTGTTGAGCGGTAGCCTGCACTGGCAATGCCAGACAGAGGCAGCCCAGAACTACCAGAGGGAAGGTTCTTTGTGTCATCATTGAGTCATCGCTTCCACAGAGTCTCATGAGTGACCTCGACATTCGAAGCAGCTCCTGCATCAATGATGCATTACGCCAAACCGGGATTCCGGCTGACCGCCATGACCATCGGACATCGACGGATGACGGGTACTTCATCACCGCCCGCGCAGACCCGACGGCGTGGTTTAAGATTTATCGGTTAGAGGGCATCTGGGAAGATAAATGGTCTGGGCGATGGATTAAGGAAGGGGTAATACTTC
>JABMPE010000262.1 GCA_013203845.1 Rhodopirellula sp.
CTTTTCATCACTGCCGACATGATCGGTCGGTCGCTGGGAAACCTGCCGATTTCGACGGCGTTCGTGATGGGTAGCGAGCATGGCTCGACGCTGCCAGACATGCTGAATGAAATCGGCGAGCCGGTCGGTTTCAATATCGCCAGAATGGGAATCGACCTGATCGGAACACGCAGCGATTACGGGCCGTTTCGAGACCAGAAAGTACCGTTCCTGTTTTTCTCGACGGGCGAACATCCTGATTACCACCAGCCGACGGACACTCCCGAAAAGATCAACTACGAGCAGGTCGCTGCTGTTTCGGGTCTCGTCTTTCGCGTCACGCAACGTGTCGCGGATGCTGAATCACCGCCGGTCTGGGTCGAGGAAATCGAACCGCAACTGGAAGAAGTTCGGTCAGTGCATCGGATTTCCGAGTTGCTGCTGGAGGCCGGTCGCAACGGCGACCTCAACACGTTTCAGCAGTTCATCGTGACTCAGGCTGAAGTTCAGACGCGGCAGATTCTGGAACGTGGCGCTGTCACGCCGGAAGAGCGGATCGGCCTGATCCGAACGGCTCAAATTCTGCTGCTGTCGGTGTTCTGAGTTTGAGAACTGAGTTTGAGAGCGTCGTAAATCGACAAGAAAAAAGCCTCGACCAACCGATCGAGGCTTTTCTTATTTTTGAGGTCTGACCGAAAACTATTTGGCGTTTGCGGCGGCGAGTTCCGACATGCGAATTGCGGGCTCGACGAGTCGTTCCCAGTTTTCTTCGATGTAGTCCTGCGGACCACCTTTTTCCGCGACCTGCCAGCCGACTTCGATCGTTGGTACCATTTCAATCGCGTCCCACGGGCAGACGGTCAACTCGTAGGGATCGGTCTTTTTGCTGGGAATATGGACGCACACTTCGCAACCGACACACCGCTCGACATCGATTTCGCAAAAGTGCAACAACGTCGGAAGTGAATCGCCGGGCACCTTGTAAATGCAGTCCACCGGGCAGACTTCAAGGCACGATTCGCAACCCGTGCAGTTATCCGCGTTGATAATCGCAACCTGTTTGGGCAGTTTTTTTGCTTTTGCCATTCGATTTTCTCAGTCGATCAAATCTTCTGGAACTTCTTTGACTACAAGCATTTATCGTCAATCCGAGACGCCGTGGACGCTCAAGAATGTCTGGAAATGCCGGACCTCGTTTCATCATCGTCCGATTTCTCGGTCTGCCTGAACTCAGACACCGAAATACCGGACGACCTTGGACATTGTTGTTCGGAAAGTGAGTCGCGGCAAGGTTGGGAGCAAAACGTTCCCGAAGTGCTGACAAAAACTTCTCAGCGGCAGGAATTTTACGCCGACTCGTCCAGGCTGGAAAGCTCCTGAATGGCGGCCTGACCAGCATCGACTGGTGCTTCGTCGATCGGATCGCCGTTACGGGAAAGCAGGTGTTCGGCCTGCTCGAACGAGCAGAAGCTGTCAAAAGTCGCGAAGTATCCCGCGTTCGACGCATCGCGAATCGCATCGGGAAATGACTTCGAATGGCCGAGAAAATGGTGAGCGTTGGCGGCCAGCACCAACTCGCGACAGCGGTCGGCCACGTCCAGCCAGCCGGCCAGACACGCTTCGCGGCCCGCCAGCACGAGAAACCGGTCACGACCAACCGGATGCGGTGTCTCGTGAGAGATTCTCGCCAGGCGGGCGAACGATAACATGGCGATCTCGTGATTTCGCACGGCAGGTTCCCTACAGTCACCGAATCAAATGGCCGGATGGAATCCAGGTAGTTTCAAGGTTGTAGTTTCAAGGTTCTGCCGCTGGCAGTCGACGTCGCTGCTCACCTTCAAGGCGACACAAACCGACAGAAATGTTCTTTGAGGATCTCAACGCATGACTCGGCACATCATTCTGGCTCTGCTGACGATGCTTCTGCCCGCCTCCATCGGACAGGCAGCCGATGAACTGCAGCCTCTGAAATATAACAATCCGGGATTGGTGGTTGATCTGGGAGTCGGTCTGTGGGCCTGGCCGCTGCCGATGGATTACGACGGCGACGGCGATTTCGACCTGATCGTATCGTGTCCCGACAAACCGTCGAATGGAACATACTTTTTCGAAAACACGGAAGGGAATGTGGCGTCGCCGATTTTCAAACCGGGTGTGAAGATCGGTCGCGGCCATACGAACATTCGAGTTTCGTGGGTCGATGGCAAACCGCGAGTGCTGATTCCCGGCGTCGAGTTCCTCAATTTTTCAGCCAACCAGTTTGAGCAAACGCGGAAACTTCAAATTCCTGGTGACTTCTTAACGAAGCATCCAAAGCTGCGGAAACTGCGAGCCAACCAGTGGCACCTGGTCGACTACGATGGCAACGGCCAGCTCGATATCGTGGCGGGAATCGGCGACTGGCTGGACTATGGCTGGGACGATGCCTGGGATTCCAACGGCAAGTGGGAAAATGGCCCGCTGCGAGGTCTGATCTACTGGTTCCCGAATGCCGGCGAACCTCACGACGGGAAGACTCCGACGCCCGCTCCAAAACAGATCATGGCCGGTGACAAAGCACTCGAAGTCTTCGGCTGGCCATCGCCTAATTTCGCCGACTTCGATGGCGACGGCGATCTCGATCTGTTGTGCGGCGAATTTATCGACCGGTTCACTTACTTCGAAAACGTGGGGAGTCGCACCGAGCCGAAGTACACCGCCGGGAAGTTTCTGAAAGACAGCAACTCGTCGGACGGCAGTGGTCTGTTGAAGATGGACCTGGAGATGATCGTGCCAACGGCGATCGACTGGGATCGCGATGGCGACATCGATCTGATTTGCGGCGATGAAGATGGCCGCGTCGCTCTCATCGAGAACACGGGAAAGTTTGCGGACGGTCTTCCAGTTTTTCGATCGCCGTCTTATCTCAAGCAAATAGCCGACAGCATCAAATGCGGAGCGCTCGCGACGCCTTACTGCGTCGATTGGGACGGCGACGGTGATGAGGACATTCTTAGTGGTAACACGGCTGGTTATGTCGTCTTCTACGAGAATCTGGGCATCCCGAAAGACAGCAATGCCCCTCGCTGGGCCGCTCCCGTCAATCTGCAGGGCGGCGGCGAGGTCATCCGAATTCTCGCCGGGCCCAACGGATCGATTCAGGGACCATGCGAAGCGAAGTGGGGATACACGACGTTCACTGTCGCCGACTGGGACCACGACGGATTACTCGACATCGTGCTGAATTCCATCTGGGGCAAAATTCTGTGGTATCGAAATGTAGGATCAATGACCGAACCAAAACTCGCCGCGGCGCAGAACATCGACGTTCAGTGGCCAGGGAAGACGCCAAAGCCTGAATGGACCTGGTGGGAGCCGGAAGGCAAACAACTGGTGACTCAGTGGCGGACGACTCCGGTCGTCGTGGACATGAACGGCGACAAACTCAACGACCTGGTGATGCTTGACCACGAAGGGTATCTCGCGCTGTTCGAACGACAGCAGCTTCCGGGCGTCGCTGGCGACGGGAAAAGTGAACCTTTGACGTTGCTGCCGGGCAGGCGGGTGTTCGTTGACGTGAAGGGCGAGCCGCTTCGCCTCAACGGTAAACGGGCTGGCGGCAGCGGTCGCAAAAAACTGCACGCGGTCGACTGGGACGGCGACGGCGATCTCGACTTCCTGATGAACAGTATGAACGCTGACCTGCTCGAAAACGTGAGCCAGGCTGACGGCGAGATCGTTCTGATTAACCGGGGTCCCGTCGATTCCAGACCACTGGCAGGCCACACCAGCAGCCCGGCGACGGCCAACTTCTTCGGCACGGCGAAACGCGACCTGCTGGTCGGAGCCGAAGACGGCTACCTGTATCTGAAACGGCGAGTTGATCGAGCCGCTGCTGAATGACTCACTCGGTAACTCAGCGAATTCGAAGGAGCCTGACGATGGTTGCCGACGTCTGAGGCTTGCGTCACAATTCTGCCCGATTGATTCGCCGAATGCTTCAGCCGCGCGAACGAATCAGAAACCGCGGAAAATACGACTGTGAAGGGAACCTCGTTGATGAAGTTTTCAGGGCGAAACGCCATTGTTACCGGTGCCTCACGCGGTATTGGTCGAGCCTGTGCGGTCGAGCTGGCTCGACACGGTGCCAATGTTGGATTGAACTTCCGATCAAACAAAGATGAGGCTCTGGAGGTCGTTCGCGAAATTGAAGAGCTCGGTCAAAAAGCGATCCTGCTGCAGGGCGACGTCGCCGATCAGTCGTTTGTCGAAGGCATGGTGAAGACCGTTGCCGACGAGTGCGGTAGTCTCGACCTGTACGTGTCAAATGCCGCTTACAGCGACCGCGAGCGTATGATCACCGCCAATATGGAAGGCTTTCGCCGCACGATCGACGTCAGCATGTGGGGAGCATTTTACGGCGTTCGCGCAGCCGCCCAGCAGATGGTCAAGCAAGGCAACGGCGGTGCGATTACGGTTGTCAGTTCTCCACACGCCGTGATCCCGATCCCGACCGCAATGGCCTACAATATGGCGAAGGCGGCGATCGATCACATGGTGAGAACGGCAGCGATCGAACTGGCTGAATATCGTGTCCGGGCCAACCTGGTTCACCCTGGCTGGATCGACACGCCAGGCGAGCGGAAATTCTTCAGCGAAGAAGACATCCAGAAAGGCGGTGCCAAGCTCCCGTGGGGACGCATGGGCACTTCAGAAGAAATCGCCAAAGCGATCGTGTTTACACTCAGCGATGACGCGGACTACATGACGGGCAGCACTCTGACGATTGATGGAGGCGTGAGCCTTCCGTGGTGGTCAAATCGCGACAGCGGCGAAATGTAGACGTTTCAGGCTGCAGCGTGAGTACCTGGTAATCCGCTCAGGAGCTGATCGTTCCCGAATGGTCGCTGCCCAGGACGTCACGCAGTTTTCGCAACGCGCGAAGGTATCTCATTCCCGCTGCCGCTGAGGACAGGTCCAACGCCGCGGCGACTTCGCTGTTCGATAAATGTTCCTGATGCCGCATGACGATGATGTCGCGATCGTCTTCCCCGAGTTCCGCCAGCGCGACCAGGAATCGCTCTTCGAGTTCACGTCGGATCGTGGCGGCTGCCGGAGTCAGCTCGTGATCGCGTAACTGTGCCGCCAGATCCAGAGATGACTGATCCGAGTACGCCGCATTCAACGATCGCTCGCGATCAACGCTGCGGCGTTGCGCACCACGATGTCGACGGTGCATGTCGATCAGCCGGTCCTTTGCCAGTTGTCGCAACCACAAATGAAACGGCATCGACGGATTCTGGATGTAGTCGGTCAATCGCTGATTGGCTTCCAGCATGACGTCCTGCACCACATCGCTGGCATCGACTCGCGCGGCCACCGCCCGGTCCATTCGAAGGTGAACCATTTTGCGAACCGCGTCACGATGCCGATTCAGCAACTGATTGATTGCCGAAGTGTCGCCCTCAACGGCGGATTTCAGCAATTCCTGCGTTTGTTCGGAGTCTGGCCACATGGATTTGGGAACTATTCCGATCGGTTTGCGAAACGTCGCGTCGCGGCATTTTCAATTTTCGTCGTCGGCAATTTGTAAACCGGCAGCCTGCCAATCAGAAGAGAGACTTCTCAGGCGACGGTCTCGAGGCTGGTCATCGCGAAACCCGTGTTGCTGGAATCTGAAAAAGTCCAGTAAACTCACTCGGAAGTCCCCCCTCTCGATGCGACCATCTTCACATCGGTCGTCACTTCCTGCTCCGATCCTGGAGAGTTCATTCCCAGCCTCCCCCACTTAAAAGTCGTTTGAAACGTGTTCTCGGTACGGATTCTGGCTTGCCTGTCCCAGTGGGTAATGTCTGTGTTGCACAGCAACCCTGCTGACGCCGTGGAAACGGTGACGGCGACACGAAGCTGAAGCGTTTCAGGTTCCAGACATTGTGTCCCGATTCGTCGCTCAATCCATGCAGACCAGACGGCTACAACAGGTCTTTGCTATTGCCGCATTACTGATGCTGCCGTGGCCCGCGTTGCGCCCGACCGCACAGAGCATCACGTTCGGTGACCTGTTGCTCCTGCCAGCAATCCTGCTCAATATTGATCAGCTGGGAAAAATCCGTGCCTGGCAGGTGCCGTTGCTGGCATCGGTACCGTTGATTCTGATTTCGCAGGTTGCCGATCCCGACGGATCGATCATCGGAGTTGCTCAGGCACTCTACATCTTCGCCGTCATTATGCCCTTCGGGTGGGTTGCGTTCGTCAGCTTCCGACCGCGTACGCTGATCACCGCGTTTCTGTTGTCACTTAGTATCAGTGCGATTGTCGGCGGCCTGCAGGTGGGAGGCTTCGTCGGCCAGGTCGGAAGCCAGTCGATCTGGGCGTTGTATGGCGGTGCCATTCGCTCAGCCGGGCTGAGCATCAGTTGCAGCGGCCTCTGCCTGTCACTCTCGCCGGTTTTCGCCTTGCTGCTGTACATACCCGACTATCGAAAACGCATGATATTTCTGCTTCTGCTGTCGATTGGCCTGCTGGCAACACTGGCCAAGTCCGCGATTTTTGCTACGGCCGGACTCGGCTACTACCTTTGGAAAGAACCAAACCGGCGAGGAATTCTTGTTGTCGCCACACTCGTGGCCGCCATGTCCGCCGGGCTTTTTGCCACTTCAGAACGGCTGCGTAATACGACCAGTCGGGTCTACGACACGGTTACCTATCGAGTCGACAATGCAGGATTCTCGTTCTACGAACGTACGTCGACACTCCGATTCTCACTGGGCTACCTGTCACGTTGCTCAATCATCGGCATGGGAACCGAAGGCACGACCAAAGAACTGAGACAGCACTTCGGGAACACCGTTCACGTATTTCACATCGGCATGGTACTGGTCGCTGGCTTCCCGGCAGCGGTCCTTCAATGGACGGGGTACGGCATGCTGATCGTGACCAGTTTCCGTACCGGACAGCACCCGGTGGCCGTTATGCTGCTGTGCCACATGCTGGCTCTGTGCACAATGACCATGCTGATGACCAGTTTTCAGTACGTTCCGTTCATGGTCTGTGCGTCGATCCTGAATTATCAGCTCCGCCACAACGAACAGGTCGCCGCTGTCCGTTTACAGTCCGCCCGCAAGGTCGCGGCATCACGACGTCGAGCGATTCCGGCTGCTGCGTAGATTCACAGAGTCAATCGCTCAGTCAGCGTAAACGGCTCCGTACTTCTCGAAACCGGCACCAGAATTCCGCTGAGACTCCAGCCCTCGACATTAGTACGGATTATTCATGCAGGCCGGACCTGGGTCGCGCCACTCGTCGTCGGAACAGCGCCAACGCATCGCGATGCAGACTTTGTTTTCTTACACCTTGATGCTGACATCGCAACCGCAATTCCAGCACGTTCGGCGTTTGCTCGTTCCAGCCTGCTCCTGATGAATAATCCTCGTTAGTGCGACTGTTCCAGCATCTGCAGCAGATACTTGCCGTAGCCGTTGTTTTTCATCGGGTCTGCGAGCTGCTGCACCTGCTCGTCGCTGATGTACTTCATTCGCCACGCGATTTCTTCGGGGCAGGCGATTTTCAGACCCTGCCGGGATTCCAGGACGCTCACAAACTGAGCCGCCTCGATCAAAGAATCGTGCGTGCCAGTGTCCAGCCACGCTGTGCCGCGTCTCCAGACTTCGACATCCAGCTGCCCACGTTCGAGGTAAACGCGATTAACGTCCGTAATCTCAAGCTCACCGCGCGGCGATGGTTTCAGACTCTTCGCGATTTCGACGACGTCCGAGTCGTAGAAGTAGAGACCGGTCACCGCAAAATTTGACCGCGGCACGTTGGGCTTTTCTTCGATCTCGGTCGGCTTGCCATCGTCATCGAGCACGACGACACCATACCGTTCCGGGTCGCTGACGTGGTACGCGAAGACGGTCGCGCCCGATGTTTGCCGATTGGCACGCTGCAATGACTGACTGAGGTTCTGTCCGTAGAAAATATTATCACCCAGCACGAGACTCGACAGACCGTCACCCACAAACGACTCGCCGATCAGAAAGGCCTGGGCCAGTCCGCCCGGATTGGGCTGCTCAGCGTACTGAAGATTCAGCCCCCACTGCGATCCGTCTTCCAGTAGCCTTTGATACAGCGGTAAGTCGTGCGGAGTGCTAATCACCAGAATGTCACGGATCCCGGCCAGCATGAGCGTGGTCAACGGGTAATAGACCATCGGCTTATCGTAAACGGGCAGCAGCTGTTTGCTGACAACCTTCGTCGCCGGATGAAGCCGGGTTCCCGACCCGCCAGCGAGCAGAATTCCCCGCCGAGTTACGCTGTTGGTGGACTCACCCGCTACTGGCTGTGTCATCGCTTTTCTCCGTTCCTTTTGAATTCGCTTCCGTGCCTGCCGCGTCAAGAAGTGCAGCACCAACCAGGATCAGATTCGGAAAAGTAAGGCGGCTGGATTCAATGTCAACTCGTGTGGGTGAATCTTGGTGGCCGGTTCTGAAGTCAGCCCCGAACTCCCAGGTCAGGTTGAAACTCCCGAGACTTCCGTTCCAGCCGCAGTTTTGACAGCGCTGACCGGCTGCCAGTCGATGAGATGCATTTCGACGTTCTCGCGGCCACGAAACCGGTTGATGACTGGTGCGAAACAGATGGAGATCGGTCCGTCCACGGCGCCGATTTCGTCTGCCCATTCTCCTTTTCCGAACGCGACGGCTCGCAAAGTCGTTCCATAATGCCGCACGCGCAGGTCCAGGTGACGCTCTCCTTCGCCCATCTTTTTCGGCGTCCCGGAAACTTCAACCCGGGTCGACGCAAAGACCGGGCGAGGATTTGACGCACCGAATGGGCCCAGTTCTTCAAGACTGGTTACCGCACTGTGAGTCAGGTCGGCTAGCCGGACCTCCGCATCAATCGACAATTCGACGTCTCGCGATTTCACGACATGATTCGCCGCGACATACTCGCACAGGTCAGCTCGGAAGGCGTCGATCTGCTCCCGCTCGATTTTCAAACCGGCAGCGACTTTGTGCCCACCAAACGTTGTCAAATACTCGCGACAGTGAACCAGCCCGGAGTGCAGATCGAAGCCGGCGAACGATCGTCCGGACCCCTGCCCCGGCTCGTCGGGGCGATGCAACGAGATCAGAATCGTCGGGCGTTCGAAATGTTCAGCGACTCGGTTGGCGACTATCCCGATGACACCCGGATGCCAGTCAGCGTGTGCCAGCACCAAAGCCTTCTGCTCCAGCCACTCGGGATGCTCAGCGACCAGTTCTTTCGCCTGTCGCAGAATTCGCCGCTCCACCGTCTTACGATTTCCGTTCAGCTGATCGAGATACTCCACCAGCGCGACGACACGAGCCTGGTCACTGGTTGTCAGAAGTTCGACTGCCAGTCGTGCCTGTCCGAGCCGACCGGCAGCATTGATGCGAGGCGCAATCCCGAAGCCAATATCCTCTGACGTGAGGACTTTCTGGCCATCGCAACCGGATATTTTCATTAACGCCTTCAAGCCAGGGCTGGAAAGTTCCAGCAGGCTCGCCAGACCATAACGCACGATGATTCGATTCTCGCCAACCAGCGGAACGACGTCAGCGACCGTGCCGATCGCAGCCAGACCGACCGCCGACATCAGAAAGTTTCGCATTCGCGGCGATGCTTTTTCACCGTCACCCATCTTCTTGCAGATGGCCCAGGCGAGTTTGAAAGCAACGCCCGCACCGCACAGATCGCCAAACGCGTAGTCCGTGCCTGGCAGCCGCGGATGAACGACCACCGCCGCATCCGGAATCGTTTCCGCCATGTTGTGATGGTCGGTGATGATCAGCTCCAGTCCGAGTTCCTTCGCGATGGCCGCGTCAGGGACGCTGGTGATTCCACAGTCAACAGTGATCACCAGTCGCGTCGGATCGTCTTCGTGAAGCTGCCGGATCGCGTCGCTGTTCAGGCCGTATCCTTCGTCAAGTCGATGCGGTATGTAGTAGTCAACAGTGGCTCCCAGCAGAGTCAGGCAGTGCCAGAGAATCGACGTCGACGTCACACCGTCGACATCGTAATCACCGTAAATGGTGATCCGTCTTCCGGCCTCGACCGCCGCAACAATGCGGTCTGTCGCTTCGGGAACACCAGGCAGAAGTTCCGGTGCGTGCAGATCAACCAGCCGAGCGGACAGGAATTCGCTGGCCTGTTCACCGTTTTCGAACCCGCGTGCGGCCAGAATCTGGGCGATCAGTACCGGTTTCTTCAGTTCTCCAGCGAGACGCTTCACAACGGCTTCGTCGTACGGGGGGAATCTCCAGACTTTGGGCATCGAGGTACTTTCTCTCGCCGATCCTTCGCGGGCCGGATGCAAACGTCAACGGCCAATCAAACGGGACGGCCGAACTCGCGTGTCGTGTGCGCATTCCTAACCTCGCAGCATTCGGATCGCAAGGTTCCACCCGCCAACTGGTCATTCCAGCCCGGAATTCGGCCACGAGACGGCATTGCGGCCTCAAGGAAGAAAATGAATGGATTCCCCGATAGAATCAGGAACTCGCATCGCTGGACCTGATACCGGTGATTCCAGTCTTTCGATGCGGCTGTCATTGAATCATCCATCATCCGGAAACAGCTGGCCGCAAGTCAGTTGCACCTGTCGTGTTTCTCCAGGTCGTTTACTGCAATCATCACACTGCGAATCTGTCCGTCCGGGAACGACTTGCGTTTCCGGCCGAACGGTTACAGCGCGCCTATGGAGAATTACGGTCCCGTTTTCCGAAGGTCGAAGCCGTGGTCCTGTCGACCTGCAACCGCGTCGAGGTTTACACCGCGCAGGAATCTCCGGACGACACGCCGTCACATCGCGAACTGGCGGAATTCTTCGCCGATTTCCACAACGTGCCGATCGACGAGTTCCTCGAAGATTTTCTGGAACGCACCGGTCCGGACGCCGTCCGTCATTTGTTTCAGGTTTCGTCAAGCCTGGACAGCATGGTGCTGGGTGAACCGCAGATTGTCAGCCAGGTCAAAGATGCCTACCAGAAAGCTCAGGAGAATGACGCGTGCGGCCCGCTGACTCATGCCATGTTTCAGGGAGCGATTCGAGTTTCCGCGCGAGTCCGCACTGAAACGAAACTGGTGGAAGGCCGAGTCTCCATCGCCAGCGTCGCGGTTGGCGAATTCGGCAAGAGCATCTTCGACCGCTTCGACGACAAGTGCGTGCTGATCATCGGCGCTGGAGAGATGGCGGAAGAAACACTGCAGTACCTCAAGAGCGAAGGTGCTCAGGACATCGTCGTGGTGAATCGAAGCCCCGAGCGAGCGGAAAAACTCGCCGCTCAGTTCGCAGGCGCGCGGACGCAACCTTACGAATCGCTCGACGAATGGCTCGGCAAAGCCGACGTCATCGTCAGCACGACAGGCGCGACGGAACCAATCGTCGACGCCGGCCGTTTCAAAGCAGCTCGGAAGAGTAACGGCAGGAAGCCGACCTTCGTGCTCGATCTTGGAGCGCCGCGAGACTTCACTTCCGACGCTGGCGACGTCGATGACAATGTCTTCCTGTACGACATCGACGACCTTGAAGCGACCTGCGAACGAAACCGCAAAGCTCGCGTTCGGGAAATCGACTCCGCGCTGAAAATCATCGACGAAGAAACCGACAACTTCATGCACGACGTTTACCATCGAGCCACAGGGCCGATTGTCAAACGTCTGCGCGAGCAGTGGCACGAAATCAGCCAGGAAGAACTGGCGCGGCTGACGTCAAAACTGCAGCACCTCAGCGACGAGGACCGGCAAACCGTTGAGTACAGTGTCAACCGCATCGTCAATAAGCTGCTCCACCCACCGTTGGAGGCGCTGCGAAAAGAAGCACGAGAAGGAACGCCTCACGGGCTGCTGGACGCGATGAAGCGACTCTTCCACCTCGACCGCTGAGACCTCGACCGCTGAGACCTCGACCGCTTTAATGCGAATGCCAATCGACTGATCGAACTTACCGAGCCGTCAGCGTGCCGGGGTGCTGGCCAGACTTACCGAGCCGTCAGCGTGCCGGGGTGCTGGCCAGACTTCCCGCTGCCGACATCGTGGGCCGAACGCAAACCCGCCGGCTCGGGGGGAACGGTTTCGGCAGGCTGCTCAAGTCGGTGCATGCGACTGCCAGTCGCTGCCTGAAAGGAGTTCTGCGGCAGCGAACACTCTGCGCAATCAGATTCCGAGGCGACTGCAATTTCTTCGATGACCACGATCGCTCGCAAAACGTCGCGTCGCGACAGCTGGCCAATGATTCGTCCACCGTCGACAACCGCCAGCCGCGGGTAACAGCTTTCGCGAAAGAACCCGGCCACTTCGTCGAGACGCATGTCCGGCTTCAGCAGCAGCATGTTGCGACTCATGCAGCGTGCCACTGGCTCGTTCGCATCGGCACTGATCATGCGAGCCTTCAACAACGCGAAATCTGACACCGTTCCCAGCAGTCGTCCATTTTCATCGACAACGTACAGTTCACTGGCGGCTCGTTCGAGGAGTTTCCGGGTGGCCGCTTCAACAGATACCTGCTCGCCAATGGTGAGCGGCTGAGACGTCATCAGATCTCGAACAGTGACCTGCATGGAACACTCCGGATTGATCGCAGCAAACGATTGTGGTCAGGCAGCCGGCCATCAGGCCCGTTCAGACGCGGCGACACTTAACCGTAAGTTGGCTTTCGGCAACCTGCCACGCATTCGTTTTGCCTGGTCTGGATAAGTTGTGAAAAGGCCACGCTTTCAGCCGTCAGTAACGATTCTGCAGGAAACACCGGCCACGCTCGTTACAGCGGACGACTCCGTTTACGATGCCGCCCCGCAGAGCCGAAACCCCGCGTTCCACATCGGCAACACGCGGAATGATTTTTCAGACCCGGCCGCCATTCGAACGCGATGATTCCAGTTCTGGCGGTGCATACCAGCAACAGTCTCCACGGCTCTGTGAAGTCTCAGTCTCTGTAAAGGCTAAACGGTCTCTGCGTTCCCGTAATTCCGCTCCACTCCCCTGATTTCAAAACCCGTAAGAGCATTCAACACCCAAACGACTCAGTACAGAAAGCGATGACTCGTCATGCAGATTCTTCCCGCCGTAGATCTTCGAGGTGGCAAGTGCGTCCGGCTTCGACAGGGAGACTACAACCAGGAAACCATCTTTAGTGACGACCCGGTCGAAATGGCTCAGCGCTGGGC
>JABMPE010000263.1 GCA_013203845.1 Rhodopirellula sp.
ACCTTGAACAGTTCGAGTTGCGCCGTACAGTCCGTGTTCGACATGAGAGCCTCCTGTGCCAAAGTAAGTGTTGTTCCAATAATCACTTACCGGTGCAAGAGGCTCTCTGTTCGTCTCACAACGTGCGCTTTTCGGGCTAGATCTCGGGCGGCGAACCTGGAATCTGGAGCGACTTCACGAATCGGAAGTCCTGTAAGATCCTGCCAGCTGCCGCAAAAATCGAGCGAAAACAGAGCAACGAATTGCCTGCCACTATTCAACCTTAATCAACACGCAGGTCATGTCATCGTGGATTGGTTTCTCGCCAGCGAATTCGCGGCAGGCTTCGGACAATGCGACGATGATCTCCTCGGAACTCAACTGGCGAGCATCCTGCACGCATTTCAGCATGCGCTGCTGGCCAAATATCGTCTGCTCCATCGACATTGCTTCGATGATTCCGTCAGTCGGAAGTACGACAACGTCTCCCTCACAAAGCTGAATCGATGCCGATTCGTAGACCACGTTATCCAACAGCCCAAGCACCAGGTTCGTCGCTTTGATTTCGTCGCATCGACCATCCCCGGATAACCTGACCCCAGGATGCCCGGCACTTGACCAGATCAACTCTCGGCTGATGGGGTCCAGAATGCCAAGAAACAACGTCACAAACGTGCCGGATTTCAGGTCGGCACACAAGTGCTGATTGACTCGCGTCAGCACCTGTTCAACACCAAGTTCCTGAGCCATGTATGCCCTGATATAGGACCTTGTCTGAACCATGTAGAGGGCTGCGCCGAGACCATGCCCGCTCACATCTCCGACCACTATCGCTAATCGACCATCCGACAGCGGAATAAAATCGAAGTAATCTCCACATCCTTCTTCAGTCGGAAATGCGGCGCCGGCAATATCAAATCCCGCGACTGCCGGATGCCCCTTGGGATACAGGCTCTGCTGAACGGACTCTGCAACGCTTAGCTTTTCTTCGGCCCTCCGGCGACGTTCCTTTTCAATCGCGTACTTAATCGCGTTCTCTACAAGTCGCTCGTGCTGACGCGCATACTCTGTCGCCTGCCCTGCAACGGCACTGACACTTGTCAACACGTCCAGATCGCTCTCGGTAAACGGTCGGTCACCATCATCAGAATCAATGCAGATGGCCCCCAGAATTTCGTCATAAGGCCCCGTCAGCGGGGCACAAATTGATGACCTGAGCCGAAAGTCAAAAATCGATTCGGACTGGCCCTCGTCAATTTCGTCAATGCTGAGAATCGCGTGACGCTGGGCAATGACGTCGTCTGTAATACTCATTTTGAGCGGGCCCAGAGAATCCGAGCACAACGTCTGCGAACCGGTTTGCTTGGTGGCACGAAGGACTGGCACTTCCGTTTCATCATCAATGAGCCAGATATTTCCGCGACGGCTCTGCGGAAACACGTCGAACAAACCATCCAGAATATTCGCGAGTACGCCCGCCAGATCCAGGCTCCGCCCCAGGCTGCCCACAACTTTGAGCACAGCCTGCAAACGCTGCTCAACCGCTCCCGAAAGCCCACTCCCGGTCGGAACCGCTGTCGTACTGGTTCGTACGACATTTGCCGGAGTCAGTGACTCGATCGGGACTTGCTGATCGAAGCCTTCGTCCGAGTTGTCACCATCGTGATTCGGCGGCGACATGGCTTCAAGTCGAAACACGCCGGAAACTCGATAGAAGTGAATGGTGTCGCCATCCCGCAGCAATGTCGGCCCATGAACCCGCTCGCGATTCAGAAACGTCCCGTTGATACTGTTCAGGTCTTCGACGTAGTAGTTGTCGCCTCGACAGAAGATGCGGGAATGTCGGCGCGAGACTCCATGAGAATCGAGCAGCAGGTCGCAATAATGATTGCGACCGACAATTGTCTCATGCGACTTCAGCGGAAAGGTTCGCGCACCTTTAACCCCGAGGTTTATCTCAATCGATGGCATCGTATGAATTTTGGGACCGTTAGACACCAAGGTGCGTGCAGCGCCAAGAGCGCCTCAGAACTGCAGGTTGAACGACTTTGACGGGCAGTATGGTACCCGTAAAAATTGTCATATCTACAGTGAGAGTCGCGATATCGCAGACAGACTGGATTGACCGGAAATTCCAGTGGCACTTGTGAATTCTGCAAGCTAACACCTCCCAAAACGACTCCCCCCTCAGTTACTCTTCCGCCTCAATCGCTATCCTCAGCAGTATTCGGAGTTATCACGATGAGCGTTTTTCTGGGCATTGATGTTGGAACCAGCGGCACCAAAACTCTGGCGATGCGGGAAGACGGAGCGATTCTCGCCAAAGACACGGTCGAGTATCCGCTGTACACGCCGAAGCCAGGCTGGTCCGAGCAGAACCCGGAGGACTGGTGGCAGGCGACGATCCAAAGCGTGCAGGCGGTCCTGAAGAAGGGCGACATTGATCCCGCCGAAGTGAAGGGCATTGGCCTGAGCGGGCAGATGCACGGCAGCGTGTTTCTTGATGCCGATCAGAACGTCATCCGCCCTGCCCTGCTCTGGAACGACCAGCGAACACAGGCTGAGTGCGAAGAAATTGAATCGAGGGCTGGCGGGCGGGCCGCGCTGATCGACATGGTCTCAAATCCGGCGCTAACTGGTTTTACCGCTCCAAAGATTCTCTGGCTGCGAAACAACGAACCAGCCAACTACGAAAAAACCAAGCAGGTGCTGCTGCCGAAAGATTACGTTCGCTTCCGCCTGACCGGCTTGTTCGCGACGGAAGTCAGCGACGCGTCCGGAACGCTGCTGCTTGACGTGAAGAATCGATCCTGGTGTCAGCCACTGCTGGACAAGCTGGAAATCGACAACGCACTCCTGCCCGAAGTCTTCGAGTCAGAAGTCGTCAGCGGAACATTGAGCGATGTTGCCGCCAGCGCACTTGGACTTCCCGCTGGCGTCGCCGTGGTCGGCGGAGGCGGAGACCAGGCAGCGGGCGCGGTCGGCAACGGCATCGTCAGCGGCGGAACGATCTCCGCCACAATGGGCACCAGCGGCGTTGTGTTTGCTCACTCCGACGAAGTTCAGACTGACCCCGAAGGCCGAGTCCACACCTTCTGCCACGCCGTCAACGGACAGTGGCACGTGATGGGCTGCGTCCTGTCTACCGGTGGAAGTCTGCAATGGTATCGCAACCAGTTCGGCGAAATGGAATCGGCCATTGCATCCGGCATGGATACCGAAGCTTACGAACTGATGACCGCCGCCGCGTCGAAAGCTCCCGCCGGTTCGGAAGGCCTGTACTTTCTGCCGTACCTGACTGGTGAACGGACTCCGCATTGCGATCCGTACGCGCGGGGAGCGTGGATCGGCCTCTCGCTGCGACACGGTCGCTCACACATGATCCGCTCCGTCATGGAAGGAGCGACTTACGCCATGAGGGACTGCCTGGAAATCATCAAAGGCATGAATATCCCGATCAGCCAGATTCGAGTCTCCGGCGGTGGTGCGCGCAGCGCGTTCTGGCGACAGCTTCAGGCCGACATCTACGGACAGGACGTCTGCGTGACGAATTCGGACGAAGGCCCGGCTTACGGAGTCGCGCTGCTCGCCGCGACCGGAACAGGAGCGTATTCGAACGTCGTCGAAGCCTGCTCCGCCACGATCAGCGTGACGAACAGCACCGCCACCTGCGAAAAAACCAAAGCCTCCTACGACAAGGCCTACCCGATGTACGGCCAGCTCTACCGGTCTCTCAAAAACGATTTTCCCAGGCTGGCCGAACTCGCTGGCTCGTGACCTTTCCGTAGGGCATGTCAATCGCAGCGCCGGCGTACCATCCGAACCGGACGTCTGGTATGCCGGCGCTTCGCTTGTCAGTACCCTACTTTCGTGAGCTCATTGCTTCGGTTGAGAGGCAGCCATGCGGCTTCGATTCGGACAAGAAGAAGTTGATCAGGCAGCCGACGTATTGCTGACCTGGCTGACCGAATCGCCATCCACCGTTGCGTTCACGGGAGCCGGGATCAGCACGGAAAGTGGTATCCCCGACTTTCGTTCTCCCGGCGGCGTCTGGGCGAAAAACGATCCGGTCTACTTCGACGACTTCATGGCGAGTGCTGATTCGCGTTACGAATACTGGCGTCAGAAATCCGAAGCACACCAGGACTTCGCAGACGCCAGCCCGAACATCACACACAACACACTCGCCGCGTGGGAACAACAGGGAAATCTGCGAGGAATCATCACGCAGAACATCGACGGCCTGCATCAGGCGGCCGGAAGCCAGAACGTGCTGGAACTGCACGGCACCGCTCGCGAAATCGCCTGCATGGATTGCGACTGGCGCGAGCCTGCCGACTGTTGGGTCGCGAAGTTTGTTGCCGAGAATCGAGTTCCCGACTGCCCGCGTTGCAACGGTCGCCTGAAACACGCCACCGTTTCGTTTGGTCAGTCACTGCCGACAAACGTCTTGCGAAAAGCGGCGCAATGGGCGAGCGAGTCGGATCTCTTTCTGACTCTCGGGTCTTCGCTCGTCGTACATCCGGCGGCCAGTCTGCCGCAGATGGCGCGTGACCGAGGAGCGAAACTTATCATCATCAATCGCGATCCGACACCGCTGGATTCGATCGCCAATCTGATCATAAACGCGCCGCTTGGCGAGCTGTTCGCCGCGATGAACTCAGCGTTTTAGAAACGTGACAGCAATCACTCGAATCGTGAAGAATCATAGATTTCCATCACTCCGACGTTGCGTGCCAGCAAGCAGGTAGACGCGGAACGGTCGCACGAACGAGCGAGACGATCTGCGTTCGTTCTTCCTGTCCAAGATGACTGAACGCTTCGCTGGTCTTTTCGGAATTCTCGGAATTCAACCCGGTCCAAAGCCGGGACAATAAACGACTGCGGCATTCCTCTGGTAACTTATCGAACAGACGCGAGCCGATCAGAAAGCTCAGACGGTACTTGAAGACTCCGTCGACGAGGCTCAAATCCCGCAGCGAATTCCCATCCTCGTCGCGCGGTCCGCGTTTGACGAACGACGCGGCAAACTCAGACTGCTTGCGAACCGACGCCGCGTCGGCAGGTGACAGGTCAAGCGGAGGCGCGTCCGCAAAAACCAGATAGCGCACCAGTTGAGACTCCACATCCGACCGGCGGTTCAATCGAGCTTCCATGCCGGCCCGGATCAGCAAATTCGTTCCGTGGGCCTGATGAGCAAACACGAGATGCGCCACGAAGTCGCTGCTGGAATACGGATATCCGTCCACGTCGAAATGCTGACTAAAATCCTGCAATGTCACCGCAAAACTCGGCTCGCTCTTTTGCCGAATATTGTCAGCCTCACCGATCAGATTTCCTCGGTGAACAACGCTCGCCGGCGTGCCGGTGACGTACCAGCCGCCCCATCTCTGACGATAAGGCATGTCGTGAGTCACTCGTGAAAACCCAACGATCGGTTTACCAGTTCGATCTGTCTGAAAGGCTCGCAGCAGAAGGCCGGGAACTTCCAGCGATGATCGACCGGCATGACAGGCGAGGCACCGATCGCGCCGCAGGAACTTCGGCGCGGCGTTGTTGCCAGCAGAATTGCTGCCTTTGAAATTCGCTTTTGATTCGGCTCTTGAAGGATCAGAAGCATCCAGCGGTTGCGACAGCGTGTAAAAGTTGACGCCTTTGACCGGGTCGACGGCGGTGAGCTCCAGCTCGCGAGATTCCGGAATCCACGCCACGGAAACTTCGTCATTAAAGAAGATCGCTCGCGGAGTCTTCGGACTGACCAGTTCCGGCGCGCGGGCCGTTTTCGAATAAACCAGAATCTGTGACTCAAGCGGCACTCCCAGCAACTCCAGCACCGACAGCAGATAGCCTGATTGAGCGTCGGCGTTCAGGCGAGCCTTTCCCGATGCGAGCTGACGTCCAAGTTCAGCCACAGCATCGCCAGATTCTTTCCCGAAGTAGTCGACCGGTTCTCGACCATACGGGACGCGATCGGTCAGCTTGATTTCGACCTGTGTGTACTCATCGGCGCAAACCGTTCTGACACCGAAAAATGCTGCGTCAAAGGCCATGCCAGACAACAGCACCATTAAAATCAGTGTGGAGCAACGCACAAGCCGATTCGCAACTAACTCCGAAACTGGTTTTCCTGTCGGTTCATTCATGGAAATAGTGACTCGATGAAATTCTCTCTTCGCGAGCTGCACGAAGCATGGCTGCAAACAATTCGGGATCGTAGTCGCACACGATACGTTCTGTCATACTCGACGGAACTGCCGTCAGGTTTTGGAGTTGCCAGTTGGCAGCCTGACACGATAACCCAGTCCGTAAGTCCTGCTCCCGGAACCGCCCATGCTGACTCTTCGGTTAATGATTCTGGCCATTGTTTTCGGTTTCTGCTCGACCAGCCTCGCCAATGACTGGCCGCAGTTTCGCGGACCGAATGGAAACGCAACCGCTCCGGAGGCCAACCCGCCAACGAAATGGAGTGACTCGGAAAACATCGTCTGGAAAACGAAACTGCCAGGCCGCGGTGCGTCGAGTCCCGCTGTCATCGGCAACCGGATCTTTCTGACAGCCTACACAGGTTTCGGCGTCAATCTGGAAGATCCGGGCGACAAGGCCGACCTGAAGCTTCATGTTCTGTGCTTTGAGCGTGACAGCGGAAAGCTGCTCTGGGACAAATCCATTAAGGCCAGCCCCGCAACGCAGAACTTTGGTCAGCGAGTCGCCGATCACGGCTATGCCACGGCCACACCATCCACCGACGGTGAAGCGGTTTATGCCAGCTTCGGAGTTTCCGGCGTCGTGGCCTACGACATGGATGGAAACCTCATGTGGAAGGCAGACATCGGCACGGGAACCGCGGGGTTCGGTTCGGCAGCATCGCCCGTCGTATACGGCGAGATGGTTTATGTGAACGCGAGTATCGAAAGTAAAACGCTTTTCGCTTTCGACAAGAAGACCGGCAAAGAAGTCTGGAAAGTAGATTCGATCGTAAAATCCTGGACGACTCCCTGCGTTGCAGAAGTCCCAGGCGACTCACCAGAACTCATTCTCAACCAGCAGAATGAAATCTTCGGCTTCGACCCGATCACTGGTGAAAAGCTGTGGTGGTGCGCCGGGGTCGAGGATTACATCGTCCCCGTTCCAGTCTTTCACGACGGGATTGCCTACTGTCTGGGCGGTCGCAGCAACCGGGCCATCGCCGTCAAACTCGGTGGACGCGGCGACGTCACGAAGACGCACAAGCTGTGGGAATCGACCATCGGAGCGAACGTCACATCTCCGGTCTACTACGACGGGCATCTGTACTGGGCCAGTGACAAAGCCATCGAAAACTGTCTGCGAGCATCGGATGGCAAAGCCGCCTACCAGCAACGACTTCCAACTCGCGCCAGGATTTACTCGTCGATCGTCCGCGCCGGCAACAAGCTGTACGTCACGACTCGCGATCAGGGCATCGTCGTCCTTGCCGCCAAACCTGAATACGAAGAACTGGCCGTCAACGTGATCGAGTCCGACGAAACACTCGTAAACGCCAGCCCGGCGGTCATCGGGAACCAGTTGTTACTACGAACCGACTCGCACCTGTACTGCATCGGCGAGTAGCCTGACGCTTCGAACGCCAGTATCGATTCATGGATGGAGCGATTTGTGGAGAGCAGTGCTCAACCAGCGATTGCCGTCTGCATCCCCTGTTACAGGGCGACCGCCACCATTCTCGACGTGCTGATGTCAGTCGGTCCGGAAGTCACGCACATCTTTGTGATCGATGACGCCTGCCCGGATTCCACCGCAGATCTTGTCGAGAAAAACTGCACCGATCCGCGTCTGCAGGTCATTCGCAACGACAGGAACCTCGGAGTCGGCGGGGCGGTCGTGCAGGGCTACCGTGCAGCGTTGAATGAAAACGTCGACATTGCCGTCAAGGTTGACAGTGATGGCCAGATGGATCCGAAACTGATTCCCTACCTGATCCGCTCGATCGTTGACGGCTCGGCTGATTATACGAAAGGGTGCCGGTTCTACAGTCTCAAAGATATGCGAGCGATGCCGCGCGTTCGATTGTTCGGCAACGCCGCCCTGTCGATCATCAGTAAAATATCGAGTGGCTACTGGACGGTGATGGATCCGACCAACGGCTTTACGGCGATTCACCGTACGGCGTTGCAGCAACTGCCATTGAGCAAACTCTCGCCGGGGTACTTCTTCGAAAGCGATATGCTGTTCCGGCTGTCAACAATTCGAGCCGTCGTCAAAGATGTCCCGATGGCTTCTGTCTACAATGGTGAAGAAAGCCAGTTGAAAATTCGTCGAGTCCTCTACGAATTCCCACCGCTCTACGGACGGGCTTTCGTGAAACGCATGCTGTACTGCTACTTTCTGCGGGACTTCAACGCGGTGAGCCTGCACTTTGTGATTGCCATCGCTCTGATCGTTCCCGGATTTATCTGGGGTGGTTTTCACTGGTGGCGATCAATCCAAACCGGAGTCGCTGCCACCGCAGGCACGGTCATGCTGGCCGTGCTGCCTTTGATTCTGGGCTTCCAGTTTCTGCTGGGCGCCGTGCAGGGTGACATGGCCAACCAGCCGGTCGAACCGGTGCAGCGAATGCCCGAGCGAGTCGGACGAAGATCGCCAATGTCGTTGAACAATGCCGCGAACGAGAACAGGCAGGGATAATTGATGAGCAACACAGTGCGAATGGAGTTACCACCTCAGCGATCCGGCGAACGTATCGTCGGTCCGTTTTTCGGCTTCTCGGCGATGCTGCTCGTGAATGCCATCTACCTCGTTTACAAGGGCGTCTTCATTGCGCCGGACTCGTCATTCTACATGAACGGAGCCGACGGACTCCTCGCCGCCGGGTTTGATTTCCAGCGATTCCTTCACGACACGCCCGCCTTCGGACAGTACATTGGTTTTGTAACGTGGTGCGCCATTCTGAAAAGCATTTTCGGCGATAGCTGGCCAGTTGCTGTGGTCGCCACCAATGCCCTGGCAAACGCACTCACCGTCGGAGTGCTCACGTTTCATCTGAAACGAGTTCGGGTTGGCTGGCAGGCTCGACTGGGCATGATCGTCTGGTGCCTGATTGCGTTTGACCTGCTCGTGTGGTCCAAAGGATTACTATCCGACCCGACATTTCTGGTGCTGGCAACCTCTGCCGTCACGCTTTCCGCAAGCTGCATTCGACGATCGGAACGCAGCATTGCGAGGCACGTCGGCATGCTGATTCTGGCTGGTTTACTGAGCGGTGCCGCCCTCTGCTGGCGACCGACGGGCATTGCTCTGATTATCCCACTGGGCGTTTGCCTGGGGCTTCAACTGGTACCGCCGCGTCTTCACTGGAAGCGAGTCTTCACACTGCTGGCTGTCGTCGCGCTGGTGGAAGCAGGGTTTCTGGTATTTGCGCATTACATGGCAGAACCTGAAAGCTGGCCGTTGCCAGTCGGTGGTGGCAATATCAAATACACCGCTCATTACTACGACCAGGGACAGGTCGTCTGGAAGAGGTACGCGACCTACCACTCCGAGCCCGAATCGCTGCTGGATTATCACCTGATTACGCTCGACCGGCTGCGGTACTGGTTCGCGTGTTACGAAAGCGAATTCAGTCTCGGACACAAGCTTTACAACTGTGTGTTCTACATTCCGTTGTTCGCGGGCAGCGCTGGAGCGGTCATCCTGTGGACGTTCGGCGCGTTTCGGAACAACGCAGACCGTGACCGTCTGGTGACCGTGCTGCTGTCGATGGTTCTGGCCTTTTCCGTGATGCACGCCATGCTGCAGGTCGATTACGGCTGGCGGTATCGAGTTCCAATCATCCCGTGCCTGCTGCTGCTGACCGCGATCACTGCAGACGCCGCGAGGCAGGCCTGGAAACAACGAGCAACTGGAATGGACGCCCCGGCTACGGTGAGTTCCTCAGGCGATCAATAGTCCGACACCTGTCTGGAATTCGACGGGCGGCGGAGCACGCAAACTTCATCCGCGCTCTCCCTGACGAGTTATACCGTCAGAACCGTCAGAGTTGTGCCGTCAGAACAGCCACGCTCCTGTCGGTTTGACGGGAACGCTGACCGGTCGCCTGATACCCGTCGTGCTGTTCCCATTCGATCGCAGAATCGTGTGCGACATCTGCTTCAGGTCGCCGGATGGCCGGTCTGAATCATCGGGCGGAAGTCCCGAGCCTGCTGGCTGACGCGACGCTCCGCCATAACTCTCGTTCAACGTCCCCGTGAAATCAGCCGTTTCCTTAAATGGTTCACACATCGGAATCAGATCGAATTCCTGAGACGCGTTGCTATACGCAGACCGGGGCAACTCAGTCACGGCGACCTCTGCCAGACCGGTTGCCGGAGCTGCCCTGCGGGACGAATCGGTTCTCAACTGATCAACAAATGCCGCTGGCCCTCCCAACGAATTGACATCAGCCCACGATCGCAACAACCCACGATCATAAGGCATCTGACATCCTGCTCCCCATACCAGAACACCCACAGCCCCCAGGATCAGTGAAAAAGGCCGAAGTGACTTCACGCACGAGCAACACTTCAAACCGAGCCGCGCTGGCTGCCGTCGCTGGTCCATCGAATCCTGCCTCGTGTAACCGTGGGGAGAATCATCCGATTCTTCTTGTCGTCCTGAATACAACCCCACAATGACCCGCATGACAGATTAAGGAAACCACCTCCCCCGCACGACGAAATACCTCACTCTTTACAGCTCCTGAGCACTCAGAAACGCACAACCACGCAATGGGAATGCAAGTCATCCAGGTTCGCGGAACATACCCTGCCTGCGACGAATGAAGCTCCGAACAAGGCCGTCGGCAACGGAAGCAGGACAAACAGGCACAAAAGTTCTACCGGCCTTCCTGGTTGATTTCGACACGTTGCTGGAGAGTCAGGCTGGTGTCAGACTGCGTTAGTTGGATGAGAATTTGGTTTGCGGTTGAGCACATTCAAGGACAGGTAATGACTCAGAATATTCCCAGGACGCAGAGCTGGATTGGCGAACTGCCGGGCAAACTGCGAATGATCGATCAGACTCGGCTGCCGGAAGAGTTTGTCGAGATTGATTGTGAATCCGTGCAGCAGGTCTGGGACGCGATCAAGAGGCTCAGTGTTCGAGGGGCGCCGGCAATCGGGGTTTCGGCGGCTTACGGCACTGTGATTGGCGTGCAGACTGAGACGAACCTCAGTCGCGCGGGATTTAATCAGAAGCTCAACGAGGTGACGGACTACCTGGCGAGCAGTCGGCCAACGGCGGTGAATCTCTTCTGGGCTCTGGAGCGGATGAAGAACGTCGCCGCCGCCATCCCGGACGCTTCACCAGCAGACGTTGTCGAGCGTTTGCTGTCGGAGGCTCGTACGATCGAGCACGAAGATCGCGAGATGTGCGCGGCCATCGGTCGACACGGCGAGTCATTGATGCCCGCTGACGGCGGCGTTCTCACCCACTGTAATGCGGGAGGTCTCGCAACAGCGGGCGACGGAACGGCACTGTCGGTTTTGTTTGCGGCTTCGGCCACAGGCAAAAAGATCCACGTCTACGCCGATGAAACTCGACCACTGCTTCAGGGCGCCCGGTTAACCTCGTGGGAATGTCTTCAACGAAACGTACCAGTCACCGTGATCTGTGATTCAATGGCTGCTCTGGTCATGCGTGAAAAGAAAGTGAAGGCTGTCGTCACAGGTGCAGACCGAATCGCAGCCAATGGTGACGCCGCGAATAAGATAGGAACGTACTCGGTCGCCGTTCTGGCAAGAGCCCACGGCATTCCGTTTTACGTGGCGGCTCCGTCGAGCACGTTTGACTTGAGTCTTGCCTCCGGCAATCTGATTCCGATCGAAGAACGGGCACGGGAAGAAATCAGCCACAGTTTCGGCAAACAGACGGTGCCGGACGGAGTCGCCGTCTGGAACCCGGCTTTCGATGTCACTCCCGCAGAACTGATCAGCGGCATCATTACGGAACGGGGCGTCATCGCTCCGGTAAACACCGAAACTGTCGCTGCGATGATTGACGCTGCAGCCAGTGCTCAGGCAAGCCATTCCACCTGACCGTCAAATGCTTGCCAGATTTACCAGCCTCTCACGTCTGCCCTGCCGCCGAAAACGGTAATTGCGGCAGGATCGTCACTTCAGGAAGTTCAGGCAGGACACGGGAAACTGATTAAGCCCGGAGCCTCTCACCAGCCGATTCCCTGCTGATAGCCGGGATGACCTTTGCACTCGCTGCATCGGGAAAACTCGTCCGCGCCGGTGCTCGTTGGCCTGCGCGGATCAGATTTCGGCGGCGACTCTCAGTCTATCGATCCTTCCTGAACTGAATCGGTGACGTGTCATGATCAGGCCTCGGCTTCGTCTGTGCGTGTGTGCTTCCGCTGTGGCGGTCACTCTGGGGGGCTCGGTGCTCACTCAGGCGGCTGGTCCCGGTGCGTTCATTTCCAAACTCTGGAAACACGAACCGGTACCGAAGAAGGAAGTCACTTCGGGATTCAGTCCATTCGGATGGCTTCGCCGGGACAAGCCGGAATCGACGGTCAGTCACGTCAAAGTTTCCGACGGCGGTCGCAGTGTCGTCTCGGAACGTCCTGGACTTGTCAGCGACCCTTTTCTCGCCGAGCAGACACCTCAAGGAATCAACTCCGTCGCGACAACGAACCCCAAAATCATTGTGCGACCAGAACCGCGACGATCATCGACACGCAATCAGGCTGTTCAGCGGGACCGGCTCGTATCTACAGGTGACTTCCCACAGTCGACCAGTGACGCCGCGAGTTCCCGGCAGATGGCCGCAGCGTCCAATCGATCATCCAGTCGGCAAACGACCGTCGCGCAACCGGTGCTCCCTGAGAAAATGACAGCACCTGCCAGGGCCGCGGAGAGCGGCCAGTTCGTCAACAACTTCGACAGCGAGTTTCAAAAGCTGTTCAAAGAAGTCGTCGATGAATCGCGGCAGACGACGACCAAAACGGCGGCTCCCAGACTTCCTGACGAGGCTGTCGCTGATTTTGCTCCCCCTGCCGATGATGCACTTCTCGAAGTCGCGACAGTCCAGTCCCTGGATCAGAAACAGAACTTTGCTGATTTCGTTCAGGAACGCAGCCGCTCGGAAGTCAGCGACCTGATTCGGGAATCACGCAGCGAAATAGAATCGTCCGTGCTTGCGCGAAGGGCCGCCGAAACCAGCGACTCGCCTGCAATCAGTAACAGCACATCGAGCCCCAGACAAATCGCCAGGGATCAAAGCGGCGTTTCTGCGGTATCGCATTCGCGCTCCAACAGCTCTGCGACGGGTCATACAGATCGAACGGCCCCTGAATTTCAACCCACGATGCTGCCAGACCACTCACCGCAGGCGCTCAATCAGATGATCGTCCCCAGCTCGATGGTGCCAGAACATCAATTATTCACCTCGTCGGATGAATCGCTGAATCAGGATCAGCTGGAACACGGAACGGCGTTGGGAAATGCCACGACTCCAGACCAGCAGCCGGTCGTTCGCGTCGTTCCCGGAGAACGCGGCGCAGGCGTTTCCATAGAAAACGGCCAATGGTTGCCGGTCAAACCGCGAGTCTCTTCCAACGTGGCTCCCACGCGATCTGTTCCGGACACATCACCATTCCGACGTCTCTCGTTTGAAGCCAGCGAGGGTTCACTGGAATCCGGAGCCGTCCAGGCCATCGGCGAGGATGTTGAAAAACCGAATGATCAGAACGCCAATGCCGGACAATCAGGTGCTTCGGCGTTCATGATTCCGGCAGTAGACCCGACGTCAGGTTTTTCATCAGCATTCCGTCAACGCAGCGTTCCCAACAGTGACATGGCCATGATGATCATTCCGGACAGCCGTACCGGTGAGTGCATTGACACCACAAAAGCAGCAGCCGCTCCGGCCCCTCCACTGGACACTCAAACCACCTTCGAGTGGCCCGACGAAACCAACGTCGCTCTGCAGGCGGAATCTGGATCGACGTATTGGTGGGCTACGATGTTTGGCCTCGCTCTGGCAGGCGGCACAGCCGGCCTGTTCTTCCGCAGGAAGGCCCAAGGCCGCATTTTCGGCATAACTGGAACCGGCCCCGAGTCGGAAATCTCCTGAATCATCCCGGTCAACTAGCTCTGTGACTTATGGTTTGGCAGTGCAGCGGAGGAGGCTCCGCAGCGTTCAAAACCATTTTGAACAGACCAACGTTGACCGGTCAGGAGTTTCTGATGTCCGCTGATCCTTGGAGCCGTCCGACCCTCGAAGATCTCAAACAGGTTCTCGAAAGCATCGGCAAAACTGAAGGCGACCACGAGCGTGCGGCTGAGAGGCTTGACCTTTCAGTTCCGGCTGAAGTGATTACGGCTCGCGGCAGCACCATCCCGGCCATGACGCGTGAAATCAGCCGTTTCGGTATCGGACTGCTGCATCGCGGATCACTTCAGCTGGGAGATGTCACGGTCAAAATGGCGAGCGACACTCGCGAGTACAAATATCTGGTGCAACTTGAATGGTGCACACCTTGCGAGAACGGCATGTTCATCAGCGGTGGCCAGTTCCTCGGCAAGCTGGACGATTAGTTCGACGTCCTCGCAATACTAAGACGCCTCAAGTGTCGCGTCCGCCCTCTCGCGGGAAAAATTGAGACAATGGTCGCGTGAGGCATATCTACCTCGCGAATCATACTGCATCGTCGAAGTTGCTGGATCGTCGAAGTTGAAGTGACTCACGTGGAAACTGCTCACATTGAAACGTGCGGCAGGTAACGTCCTGTTTTGTGCCAGTGCTCGCACGGCAGCCAGCTCAGAAAATGAGTGTCGATACAGATATACCCTTCGCCATTTCCTGAATTCTGCGACTTGTAGCGATCGTACGGCACGCCTTCGTCGGACCACCACAACCCGTTTGGGTGCGATCCAAATGCGCTGATGCCGCCTTCCCACGGTGTTCGATGATTAACAGACGGAGAGGGCCATTACGGCCTGCCGGTGGCCGCCGGCACTCCACTCTCTGTTGCGGGGTCCACCTCTTACGTCCTGTTTCCTGGCATCTGCGTCGCACCTGCTGCAGTCACACACTCTTGAAACATTCGTCGCATTCAGGAATGAACCTCTCGATCAGGACTCCATTCGAGTCCTGGAGTGCTGGTTCCGTCTGATGGGGACGACAAAGAGCCACGACTGTCAGGCTGACGTCTGGTATCAGAGACAAAGCCCACTCGAACTGCGGCGTCACACCACACTGAATGTCGCCGACTTCGAGCCTACATCAGTAGCAGGCCTATGATCTCTCAGTTCTACCAGCGATATTCAAAAGCCATCATCATGGCTCTCTTTGCGTCGCTGGCCGTTCTGTATCCACTCGCCGAATCGATCCCGCCCAACAACAACACTGAAACGTGGCTCTCTGACGAGAACGAAGCACGGCAGGTGTACGAGGACTTTCGATTCCAGTTTGGTGGTGAAGAACTCATCCTCGTCGCCCTGGATCGCGGTGAGCACGATCCGAAACTGATTGAAGCCGTCTGCGGTCGACTCGAACGACTCGACGTGATACGTCAGGTCTGGTCACCGGATCGACTCTCTTCCATGATGACTGCATTTGCTTTGCCGGAATCCGAAATCGAACAGCGACTTCATCGAGTCGCGATTTCTGATGACGGCAAGTTTGCGGGCATCGTGGCACTGCTCACCGATGATGGTCTGCGGGATCGGGCGGGCACAATGGAGCAGGTTACTGGTGTCCTTGAGTACTGCCAGCTTGACACGTCGAAGCTGAAACTTACCGGAGCACCAGTCATCGTCGCCGAACTTAATCGACTCGGCGGAAAAGAAGCGAACCGGGGCTACTTCACCATCACCATCGCCATCTGCCTAGGAGTGCTCTGGTTCACTCTGAAGCAGTTCGTTCCGGCCCTGCTCATCCTTATCGAAACGATCTGGGCATTTCAGTTGACGCTGGCGTGTGTTCGAATTGCCGGCGGCGAAATGAACTTCATTCTCGACTCGCTTCCCGTCATGGTGATGGTCTTCAGCATGGCTGTAGCCATTCATTACCTGCACCACTTCGCCACCCACCGTAATGACAACGATCCAGTCGGTGAGACACTGCGAGGCGTTCGCTGGCCGTGTCTGCTGGCAACCTTCACAACAGCCATCGGACTGGCGTCTCTCGGCATCAGTACGATTCCGCCAGTTCGACAATTCGGAATCGCCACTGCTGGCGGCACGTTTGCGGCCCTGATAGCCGGGCTGGGCATCACGCCCGCGATTCTGACTCTGTACCCACCCGATCATTTTGAAAGTCGATGGCTGCATCAGATTTTCCGACGGGTCGCAGCGTGGCTTTACGTGAAACGAGTCGTCACGACGATCGGCGTCTGCAGCATCGTCATCTGGTGCGGGATGGGTGTCGTCTGGATCAGGGCTGAGTTTCAGCCGCTCAATTTCTTTCCCGAGGACTCCAAGGTTCTGCAGGACACAAAGTATCTGCATCACGAAATGGCCAGTACCGATTCCGTCGAGATGGTCGTCGATTTCGGCACCCAGGAAAGCCCCGACACGGAGCGAATCGAAGTTATCCGCAGCATCGAAGCGGCGCTCCGCCAAGTCGATCATGTACAGCTTGTGCTGTCGGCAACAACATTCCTGCCCGATCCACTACCGCAGGGGTTCTCGTCGGCGCTGGACGCCATCCGTCAACAGTCACAGGAAAACGACTTCATCGCCGATGGAGGTCACCTCTGGAGGATCTCTGCGAGAGTCAACTCTTCGGAAGACGCCACGTCGCAGCAACTGTTTCACGTTCTGTCGGCGAAATCGAAAGACCTGGCCGCGGAACACAACGTCAACATCGTCTGCACTGGGATTGCACCGCTGGTCGAGCGCGCTCAGCAGGAC
>JABMPE010000264.1 GCA_013203845.1 Rhodopirellula sp.
CTATTGCCCATGAATCCAGAAAGCCCTCGATAGTAGGCTGCCTGCGCTTCAATCTGCTCGTATCCAGGCGTCAGTGCCGGGCCAACGATGACTCTGTTTTCGACGTCATTGGCTCCCAGTTCGATCAGCGAATGGACGATCAATTCGCGGCGGCGTTGATCGAGTTCCTGGTCCCCATTAACCGGAAAACCGTACTCGTCGCCGTCACGCTTGCTCATCGAACTTGTTTCGATGATGACCGGAAATCCGGTTTCTCCCATTCGGGCGGCGACCTGCCGAACGTGGGACTCACCCCGACTGTTCAGCTGCGACGTGTTCCCGTTGAATTCATGTTCGTGAATTACGAAGTCTGACGCTTCCGCATTCAACTCCTGCTGCTTCCACACCGGGTCGCTGTAGGTTCCCATGGGTACTGGGTCAGTAGGTTGCATGTAGGCACATTTGTCTTTGCAGCAGCCAACCGTCAGCAGGGCTCCTAACCCGCAAGTCGCTACTGTCATCAGACGCGCCCGGTTCAGAATCGGCATTGTCTGTATCCTTATTTGAATAGTGCCAGCTGAAGGTCCGTTGAATTCTGCCCGGCACACCCTGTGATGTTTGATCCCGTCGTTGGTCCAAACCCGTCTCACCGATTCTCTCTGCCGACATTCAGGTCTGGCATGTCTGATCGGTCATCTCAATCCGATGCTCAGGTTACTTCGAGAATCCGTTTTCTCCGTGAACGTAATACTGTTGCGATTGTTTGATCGCCTCGAAGTCATCTTTGCAACGACAGTTCCGGTTACGGAACAATGGCCATACCGTACTGCGATGATGGAAGCCAGGTCGGCCTTCGAGGTCACCGTAGATGAAGAAGTCGACATCGTCCGGCTCGGTCACTTCCATGCCCGGGAGGATTGTCGGAGCTTCTGAGGCTTCCATCGGGTGAACCAGTTCCGGGCTGACGAGAATCAGCAGTTCGGTTTCGTCCCGCGAAATTTTCTTGTTTTCAAAAAGCGGACGCAGAAGCTTCGTATCCCCAAGCAGTGGCACGCGGCTGGAGTCGGCTCGCTGTTGTTCCTGCAGCAGGCCGGCAATGGCCAGAACCTGACCCTCTCGCAGCTCGACGGTTGTATTCACCGAGCGGGTGTCGATACCAAAGATTCCATTAACCGAATTGGCCGAGTTGAGCGTGCTGAAACTTGGCGAAACGTTGAGTCGGATGCGGTCGCGGTCGAGCACCACCGGACTGAAGCTCAGCTGAGTACCAAATCCTTTGAAGGACGTGGTTGAAGCCTGAGCACCGCCGACACCGACGACCGTCGGCACCGCAAACTGTCCGCCGGAGATGAAGTTGGCTGTCTGGCCGCTCATTACAACCAGGTTGGGTTCCGCAAGAATCTTCGCACTGCCGTTACCGGTGAGAGCGTTCAAGGCCAGTGAGAACGAATCGTCATTGAACGTGCCCGTTGCCATGAGGTTGCCCGAGCCCGCCAGTGCTGAGCTGAGCATCAGATCGCCAACGTCGAAGTTGAAGTCGGCTCCAAGCTGCCTGACGGCAGATCGCTTCAGCTCGGCGATTCTCACTTTCAGCATCACCTGCTTTTCACCAGGAATATTGAGCAGACTGATCACCTGAGCCTTGGGCAGATCGCTGGCATCCGGAAACGGCTCAGCAGCAGTTCCAGCGTTGCCGATGCCAGCGCCAAATCCCCCACCTATGCCGCCGACGGATGTGGCGTTATCGCGAAGCACCGACATGATCTTCACGGCTTCCTGCTCATCGCGAACCTGACCGCGAACAATCAGTTTGTCGGCGATCGGAATCAGCTGAATCCGACTATCCGGAAACATCTCATTGATCATGCCTTGAAGTTCGCCGTACTCCATACGGCGGCGATCTTCGATGCTGTCGTCTTTCTCGACGTTCACGACCAGGCTGAGATGATGAGGGTTGTCTTCGTCACCGAGCCAGAACGTGACAGTCGTGCTGCCCGCTTCCTTTCCGATAATCTCGATTTCCCGTGTGCCGAAGGCGACGATTTCAACGATCGTCGGATCAGCAATGGCCGCCCTGAAGATTGACTGCTTCATTCGCAGAATCTTCGAACGCCGAAGAGGAACATCGAGTTCCGCTTCCTGCTGGACAATTTCATCCACCAGCTCGCCGACCTTAGTCGCCAGCTGCGATGAAGCAACTGGACGTGCGGGCGGAAGATTCACTGATCGCTGCGTCTGAGCGGATGCCAGACGACAACCTGGGCCAATCAGTCCAGCTGCCAGTATTCCCGGCAACAATAGAGGACCGATGGGTCTGCATCTGAAAAGGCAAGAAAGCATCTTAGTTCTCCGTCCGTGGAATTATGCTCAAAATCGGATGAGCATTCCGTAGGGCCATTTCCTGAGGGTCTAATAACGAACGTGTCTGTCCGCTAACGTTGACGCAGCCTGGAAACGGCCATGTCGTTGGCGGCAAAAACACCGGAACCCGACGTCTCCATCGAATTCCGCCCTCTTTGCACCGCTTAGTTCGTCCCGTGAACTGATCAGCGGAAGAGCGAAATCTTCCAGTTTCTCACACGAATCTGTCTGAGGCTTTTCACGCCGATCCTGCATTCATTATCGGATGGACCGATTGTGCAGGCTCACCCGAATAGTCCGCATTCTCCACTCGCAGGTACTCTGAGTGCCGCTCGCTCAAAATGGGTAAAGTGGAGAATGAGTGGCAGGTTTTTCGGTTATCGTCTGGAGCGTCAGCCACGGGCAAGTAATTCGCAGATCTCTCGGAGGTGCTGCTGGCAGGATAACCGTCTGAAAGCACACATTCAGAGCGATTTCGAGCGGATCGTAGCGGCCCATCCTAACCCGAAGCGTCAGTGAGGCTGCTCGGGGTCGATGACTTTAATGAGAAACCAACTGTTCTTCGTTCGCACGTCGGACTGCAGAAATCCTCAGCCTCGACTTGCCCCTTCCGGCAACATCGGGCGGACTTCGGTTTTGTGGTCAGCGATCACACGACGAAAATTCAGCTTCTGTCTCGTCGACAATGTCGTACTCTTTTGAGAGTGGCGTCTCGATTCACGCTTTCTGGTACAGACTTATGCGATCAATTCTCGGCCTCACTGGCACCAGCCCCTCTGCGTCACGCGTCAGAACCTTACGGGTAACAACCGCCGACCTGGCTTTGACTGGTCTGGTCTTGATCGGTGGCCTGGCCAGCTGCCCCACGACAAGCCTTGCGAAAGAGCCAGCATCGTCGCGGTCAGCAACACCGTCACGGATCGACTTTGGATCGACGACGAAGCCAACCGTCGAAATCGTCAAAGGGAACGAAACGGCGACAACTGAAAACACGACAAAAGCATCGGCCAGTTCCCCGTTTTCCCGTGACCTGACCACAAATTCCACACGCTCTGTGGCAACGACACCGGCAACAGTTGCACTGCAGACTCCCGTCGACAAACAACCGACGGCTGCTCCGGTTAAGGAAGTTCAACCGCTTCCAGCTCCTGTCGTTGCTCACGTTAACCAATTAACAGGCCAGCTCGTCTCCGCTAGCCGGGATGCATGGCTGCGTGGGTTGATGGACCAGACTTCGTATGCGGCCTGGCTCGATATCGCATCCACTGCGCAATTGCGAGTCGCACAAAATCAAGGCGACCGGGCACGCGTCCTGCGGATCCTGAATGAGCAGGTGGCACTTTGGACGGAAGCCGCCGAGGAACTCGAAGCGTTCAACCAGCCAGCGGCACGCGGCTGGCAGGCTGATCTGTCTCATTCTCAAGTCATGGCCATGAGGGCGACGCTCCGCTACAGCATGGCCGTTGGTCAGCCTTTGAGTGCCAACGACCAGCAGGCCTATGCGGAACTTGCGACGCAGCATCTCAATTATCGGATTCAGGAATTTCAGTTTGGAACAGGCTCGGCAGCAGACGTGCTTTCAGCCGCTCGGATGGTCGACGAGCAGATCGTCATGCCTGATGATTCCGGTGCTGGCAAAGCCACCAGCTCGTCAGTTGCCATCGCGACTTTCCAGGTTCAAAGTCCGGTCGCCTTGCGACGAGCCATCGACGAAGTCGAACGACCGGTTCATCTCGCCGGTTTTCCCCGCTCGATATCAATACGGGACTTTGCCGAAGACAGGGCCGCAATCCGTAGCGTTTCGGCCTTCGCGAATTTTCTGGACACCCCAACGGCTGATCGAAAATCCGGTCAGTTCCTAGGCCAGCTGGATCAGAATTCCAGTGAGATTGCCGAGCGACAATTCGCGGGATTTCAAACGGGAACGGCGACACCCGGTGGCATGTTACGCGATTGGTGGTTACAGGAGTCCATGACCGAATCGGTCGCAAAAGATTTACCGGGTTCGGCGTTCAACGTGGCTCAGACTCAGCGGCTGCAGCAGATTCATCAGCTTGCGATGTCGCTGCAGGATTTGCGAGGCCGAAATTCCGCCGACGTCGCTGCTGCCGAAACGCTCTTCGCCCTCCGGCAGCTCGACCTCGCACCCTCTTCCGGTCAACAGCAGGCGACTCGGCAACAACAAGCCGGGCAGACCAGCGAGAAGCAGGCGACTCCGGAAGCTCTCGTTGTCGAATACTCAAAGAAGAGTGCGACAGACGGCGACCAGTGAATGTCTCAGGTCAGCTTTGAGCCAGCCTCACGGACAAAAAACACGATCAAAAGAAACAACAGGCACGGTCGAGTGAACGACTGCGTGCCCGTTGTTCTGAGAGTCTGCGTTTTCAGCGTCTGCGTGAAAGGCCGCTTTGGAATGCTCTGCGATCCGGAAGGATCCTGACTTAAGCAGCGTCGGCCAGACTTGAAGAATTGTTGTGGAGCCGGAACTGATCCCACTGATCGGCTGGCATACTCATCGCCAGTTTCAGAGCACCCGCTGCTCCGGCAAAGACAGAATCGCCAACCTTGCGAACTCGTCCGCCGCCGTAAGCTTCCAGCGACTGCTCGATCAGTCGGTCCAGACCGTTCAGCTGACTGCCGCCGCCAGCGAGAATGATGTTTGAAAGCATGGCTCGACGGAACTCGGGGTCGAAGCGGCTGATCACTTCCCGCAGACCTTCGATAATTGGCTCGACAAGTGTCAGACAGGCTTCTTTCAGCGGGGCAGTGACATCGAATTCGGTTGGTCGAGCTTTGACGTCCAGCATCACAATGGCTTTCTCGTCGATGTCATGAACGAAGCCGTACTTCTCTTTGATTTCTCGGACGATGTTCGGAGACAGTTCCGCTTCCGGAAACCTTTCCGACATCAATCTCATGAAAACCTCGTCGACAAAATCGCCACCCAGCGGCACCGTGACCTGGTCTTCGTCGGTCGGATAGGTCGAATACAGCGGGCAGATGTCAATCGTCCCAGCCCCGATGTCGATGACTAACGCGTCCGTCAACGCGTTCATTCCGTACGCGACGGTGAATGGTTCCGGCGCGATGACCACGGCATCAAAAGCGTCACTTGCCACGTCCATGATGAAGCTTTTATTGACGATGCTGGCTCGCGAAGGAGCACCGATCACGCCGTAAATCGGCGCTCCCGGTTGAGGCCGAGTCAGGCTGACAGCGTGCTTGACCAGCAGTCGAGCGGCTTCCTTATGTTGTTCGAGGTTGGCCTCACTGACGCCGGACTCCGCAGAGTCCAGATATTTCAGTGCCCCACGTTGAAACGGACGACAGACTTTGAGAGCCAGCCGCTTTTCAACAACATCCGTGCCGAAGACGACATCACGACCAAGGATGGCTCGGGCGACATGATCCTTCGGCCAGCCGACGGCGCTGAAGATTGAATCTCGCGTCCCGTTTGAACTGACGACGGACGTCTTGAAAGTTCCCAGGTCCATTCCAATGAATGCAGGTTGACTATCCATTTCAGTTTGCGCTCCAGTTTCGAGAAAGAGACGGCAGGTCTCTCAGAAAAGCCAGGCCCATGATTGCCGAAAATCATGCGGCGTCGTGCGGATGACGAATTCAGGCAGCACTGCGGCTGGCACTGATTTCGTTGTGAAGTGAGACGTTGTTTTCGATGAACTGCTGTAGAATCGCCGATTCCCGCTGCCTGGCCCGTTGCTCGCTCAGCGAAAGAATCCCTTCGAAGTCAGGATCAAGTTTCAGCTCTTGTGTCACGTCTTTTGTAATGGACGTTTCTGTCGCCGCAGCCGCGACCGCAGCGGGCGCTCCCGTCTGAATCGTCAGCGGACTGTTGTTAACCAGTTCAATTCTGAACGCGACTCCGCTCTCGCCAATCAGTTTTTTGCCGATGGCAAGAACCGCCAGGAAGAGGAACAGCGTTCCGAAGAACAGTACGGCAAAGATCGTTGTCAGTGTCGCCAGAACATCGAATGTCAGCGTGGCGACAGGTGAAGTCGCCGGCGCAGCAGCACGCTGATCGGTGATGATGAGCGGGCGTTGCTCAAGCTCGTTCCTGTGAGCGAATTGTGTTTGGGAAAGTTCTGGCGGAGTGGCGAATTCTGCGGTTGATTCTGAGCCACCTGCGCGAGTGTCGAGATTCAGACGCCGGGGCTCTGCTCCGGATTCGACCGAACTTGATGGCTGCGACTGGTACGGATGAAGCACGGGAGATAATTGTGAGCCGTGCTCGGACATCTCAGAGGCGGACGCTGTTTCAATCTGTCTCTGATTCTCCGTATTCTGAATTCCAGAAGCAGCGGCATTACCCGTCGATGTCAGGGATGAACTACCGGAATTCAGAGACGGAGCTGGCTTCCAGACACCAATTGCAGTCTGTCGATCAGGGATCGAGTTGAAGGCAATATCTGAACCAGTTGAGTTTGTCGAAAGGTCGCTGTGGTCTGCTGTCAGATTCGAGCCTGACAGACCTGGCGTGCCGACCGTCGGAGACGACTGATCAGAATCGTTTGCTGAGTTGATTCTGTTGATCACTTGCTGACGCGTAGAAGCGGTGAAGGCCGGGTCGTTTGCCAGCGCTTCAAGCTGCTTCAGGAGCTCTTCGGGTTTCTGCTCGTGAGCCTCCCACTTGACCGGGTACGAGTACGCCAGCCGGGCCGAATTTAATGCACGCCGAAGGTCCCCGGCCCGCAAGTGGTCCTCGGCTTCCTTCATAATCTGCAGAGCCTGCGTCCTGGCATCAGTTGAGGCAGCAATCGACGCGGAACGCTGACGTGGCCATTCAAGAACCAGCCCACCATTGCTGCGCTGAGTTCGGATGGGCTCATCAGACCGACGATTGGGAATTGCGACTGAAACACCAGACTCGTCCGCACTCGATGTGTCCTGCTGAGAAGTCGTTTCGTCAGACGCAGATTCCAGCGGGCTCGAACTCTGAGTTCTCGATGTGCCGAAATCCATGATCAACGGTTTAACTTCAGCGACGATGTTTCTGGGGGACTGCCAGATAACCAGCGTCGACAATCCGGCGACAACTGCAGCCAACGCTGCCACCGGCAACGGCGAGATGCCAAACTTTCGTCTTAGCAGACAGTTTTTGTGGCCAGGCATGTGATGACTCGACTATTTAAGCTCGTAAGCGAAAACGTGGCCTCAATGAAAGGCAAAACTCACGTGAGGTGCGCTACGCCTCTGATATCGACTATTCCGATTGCGCGAGTTGAATCAGATATGACTGTTCTCCCGGAATCTCCAGAGATAGGTCATTCGACCAGAATACGCTGCGGGCGTCAGAACGTGCTGTATTGAGAAGCTGGTCCCGAACGGCCAGCTGCCGAATGCCGGTAAACTATGGAGATGAGCACTCGTGATAAAACGGCGACGCGCCCTGAAACTCAGTGAAGTGAACCTCTTACAACTCCCGAGCACTGGCAAACTGATCCGGCGGTGACGAATTTAGCAGTCGCTCATATTTTACAAATCGCACCACAAGCGCCGGTTGTCCCTCAACGATCACCTGAATCAGTGACGTGCATCAAGCGAGGCCTCACGCATGGCAGGACTGATGACGATTAAACCAGCAGCGTGGTCGATGCCAGGACAGCATCAGTTTCCGACGCTTGTAAATCGTCCTGAACCGGGACCTGGCAGCTCCAGGAGAAACCAAATCATGATCAGATCAATCGCCTGTTGCATCGCGGCCCTCTCTATAACGGCCGGAACGTTGTCTGCAGAACTCTATAACCCAGCCGTACCAGGCGTTTCATCGGGAAGTGGCTGCAACTGCAACACTGGCTCGCCGACGTCATCGTACGGAGCCTGCCAGTCGTGCCCAACGGGGAACTGCCCGTCGACTTTCTGTATGAACGGCCCGATTCCCGGTGGCATCGCCGTCGGTGGTACGTGTCCAACCTGCCCGTCTTCGTATTCGAACATGGGAAATTGCCCGCATGATGGATCATACACTCAGTCGGGATCGTGCCCATCCTGCAAGTCGATGGGCTGGTGTATGCAGACTGGCCTGTGCTGCCTCGACAACCCCCGCCAGATGCCGCCGCATTACCCCTACGCACCAGTCGCCCACGGGAATTACTACTTCGCCCCGTACAACTACACGACGGCGTTGAAGCAGAAAGCGTATGCCCAGCACCAGAATCTGGACCCGCGATTCCCTTACGTCGCCGGAACGTTCGCGGACTCTTACGCCACAGTCATCGGTGATCGCGAAAAAGAGCATTTCCACGAGGACATCATTCGCCCCACAAAAGGCCTGCCCGATCTGGAAACCATTCTGAACGGAAACTCTCGTTAGTTGACCGTTTTGCGAACCACTCAGAATGATCGCAGCCCGCAGGCGTCAATCGACACCTGCGGGCTTTTTTCATCGGCATCTACCGGGCGACAGATGGGCGTAACCGACCGTGCGACACGCAACGTTCTGGTGGGATTTTCGATGCCAGCGCAAACTTTGCGCGTGCCACTCAGTTTGTTTCAGTTCGTTGCGATCAGACAGTTCTGGTTTGCCGGCGCGGGCAGTTGTTGTCGTCCCTGGCCGTCACGACGGCTCACAGATCTCCGCGCTGGCATACGACGATGGCTATTCGGCCCGCTGGTCACACCCTGAAAACTCACAAGCTCGAAGCGACCGTGAGGAACAATTACGCTCCCATTGCTACACAGTTTCTCGTTAGCGTTTCGGGCTATTATCTTCCTCTTAACTTGATGCGTATGGGGTGAGCCTCAGCGAGCCTCCAGTTGTTGATGTTTTTCGGGAGCTGACAAGCACCGACCTCGACCACTCGAACTTCCAGCTCCGTATTTGTGACTTATATCCTCAAACGAAAACAGCCGGAGCGGTCAGGCTTGACCACTCCGGCTGATTCGATTTTTCGGACTCATTTCGAACGGGCTGGTTACCAGTTCTTAGGATCAAGGTACCAGAACCATTTGTCCGTCCGCGGGCGGAAGTTCAGGTTCCAGGCTCCGTCGTCCCATTCCAGCTGCACCTGACGCCAGCCGAGTGGCACCTGGGGGTACGGGTAGAACGGGCCGATGTAAGGCCATGCACTGGCACTGTACTCTTTCGGGTACGACACCTGAGCGTAGTTTGGATAGGCTGCATAGGTTGGCCAGGAATGGTTGGGCAAATTTGGAAGATCGTAAGCCAAGTGTGACGGACTGCCGGCTCCGTGAGCGTGAGGTCCAGCTCCTGGTCCCATTCCCCCCATACCGGGTGCCATACCCATGGCTCCGGCGGCCATTCCGCCCATCGCTCCTGCAGCCATCATCGCAGGATGTGGCGTCTGGTAATTGACTGGCATCACGTTCTGGCCCTGCGGACCAGCTCCAGGAAAGCCCTGTGGCTGTCCCGGTCCTGGCATGCCCTGTGGCATTCCGGGAACTGTCAGACGATTGTCGACCTGCAGAACTCCAGGAACACTCGCCGCAACCTGATGAGCGATCATCACAACCTGCGGATGAGGCACGTCGCCTGACAACGTCGCCAGTCCACCGTTGTAGCGAACTTCAATGTCGAGGCCGCTCAACTGGTTGGCAGCCAGAGCTTGAGCGATCTGCTCAGCAACCTGCTGATTGGCAGTGCCGGAGGCGCTGGCCATCTGAATCGGAGCAGCCATGCCAGGAGCCTGTAACTGGTTATTGACCTGTCGAACGCCCGGAACTCGCGAGATGACCTGAGTCAATCGTGCGACGTCCTGAGGCGACTGAGCTGTTCCGATCAGAGTCGCGACGCCGCCGCGGTATCGCAGGTCGATATCGTGACCTCGCACGCCTGACTGCTGAATCGCCGAAGCGATTTGAGTCGTCACCTTCTGGACCTGCTGGGGCGATTCGCCTGTCGCTGGTTGCGGAGTCGCGGCTCGCTGTTCAGACGCAGTTGGTCGCGTTTGCGCCGGTCGCGAGAAGAATCCGGCCTGCTGGATTGGATTCGAAGTCACGTCCTGAGCAACTGCCTGCTGAACCGGAAACTCTGGCCTGCCCACGTTTGCTGGACCGGCACCGTTCAGCACGACGAGCTGATTGTCGACGCTGCGAATTCCAGGTACTCGGGAAATCACCCTGGTGGCCTGATCTTTTTGTGCCTGATCGGCAATTTTGCCCTTCAACAGGCAGACGCCATTCTGAACTTCGAGTTCGATATCGAAGCCCGAGAATTTGGCGGCTCTGAGGTTTGAAGCAGCCTCTTCGGCAAGCTTCTGGTTGTCCGGGGCGGCTGACTGCGGAACTGACTGGTCGGACTTCGAGAAGGGAAACGGTCCAGCCAGTGCAATCCCTGGAGTCACCGCTGCGATCCCGAGTGTCAGGACCCACTTGCGATACACCAGCATGGATTGAATCTCCTTAGTACGACCTTGAATCAGGGTTCACACAGCTTTGTCTCATCCGGAGAAACAGCCACACGCGTCGCTGTCGTTGCGTCTCCGGAAGAAGCCGAGTCTTTGCAGTTTTGCAATGCCGGGCTTTTCAGCGATCGGCTTCACCTGACCGATTCCACCGGGTTCACGCGGTGGATGGACAGGTAAACGAGCAATCGCACACCGAATGCTCTCCCTTTTCATCGGTCGACCTCGTCCGGTTAGATAAGTTTTTCTGGTTATCTCGATCGAATCGGATGATCTGATCGTAATCGTTCCAGAGAACGCGGTTGCTCGGAGCAAGTAGTTCACACAGGTCGATACGATATTCGGTCATCTCCAAATAGCTGACTTTTCGCAGAAAAGAAGGCCTTTTTGCTTGTCCGAGTGCGACCATGAGCGTATGACCATAAGCAACTTGCTGGCCGACTTTGAGTGTCGAGGTTACAGAATGCAGAATTCAGCCGACCGGTTACCTCCCGTTCGATCATCCAGACCGCAACCGCGACCGTCGGGTGTGATCACGGCGACGCTGTCGCTTCTCGCCGTTGTGGCAATTCATGCTCCGCAGCCAGTTCACGGGCAATCCGCCGGGTATTACACGCAGAACGGAGTCACTTTCTGGTACGGCGGCCAGCAACAGCCTTACGGCCAGCAGAACCGCGGTTACCAGCCACAGGCATACGCAAACTCTCCGGCGGCCGGGTATTACGGAGCCCCTGGATACTTTCAGCCTCCCACCGCCAGTCAGCCGGCTCTGCAGGGAAACTATGCTCCCGGCCAGTACCAGGCCGCAGCCAACGCAGCGGCAGCCAATCGGTACGGCGGCACGACCGCGTGGACTCGGCCGGGGTTCGTCGCGCCACCTTATCAGAACAACTCAGCATACGCTGCGTCACCTCAGCACGCTCATGGACAGCATCCGGCAGCTCAGACGTACCCTTATGGCTACGGGCAACCTTATGCCGCCTATGGATATGGGTATCCGAACCAGGGATACGCCGCTCCAGGTCAACCGGCACCCGGACAAATCGTCGCCGGCCAGATTCCCCCCGGTCAGCCAGGTTCTGGTCAGCCAGGTTCTGGTCAGCCGGGTTCTGGTCAGCCGGGTTCTGGTCAGCCGGGTTCTGGTCAGCCAGGTTCTGGTCAGCCAGGACAGCAGCCGCAACAGCCGGCCAATCCGCAACAGAATCAGCACTCCCAGCATCAACTGACGCCGACACAGCAAGCAGCGCAGCAGGCAGCGGCGAACATCCTCCCGAATGGAGTCCCGGTACTCAGCCCAGCGGCGGCGCGATTCTTTCAGAACCTGAAGGGGCCGAATCTTTCGACCTACAATCAGAGCCGCCAGAACTATTCCTTTTCGGGCCAGACTCGCCCGAGCACGCAGATTCCCAATACGACGTGGCAGTACGGTTCACGATTCGGGCAAACCAACTCGAACTTCAGCAACTACAATCAGACGACGATCAACCAGAATCGCTTTAACTACAGCCTGCACAACCTCACTGATCCAGGCCTGCGTGGTTATTAAGCAAGTGCGTCTGAAACTGCTTCCCGGAACTTGCCGCACGATGTTTTTACTTCTCGCGGTCAACGTTGAGACAGTGACGGCCCCACGACTCTCGCCAGGCGAGCTTCGCCGGGACAATCTCCTTCCTGACCGCGTGCGGGATAACCATCGGGACACGCAGGCATGCAGACATACAGGCAGGCACACAGACAGACATCATCCAGATGATCTCGTATTGTGGCGTTTGGAAAAACGGAACTACAGTACGAGGCTTCGCCGTTCGGCTATTCCGAATGCGACCACCGCGTCTTCCCCGTAGTCAGACTTGTCTCGCAGCACGCCTGTTTCCCTGATCTCAAACCTGAGCAGTGACGCAAACTCGACCGGACCCGTCATTCGCCAGGGCCGCCAGGACATTTGAATCACCATGGATGGTGAGATTTTCCAATCTGATATCGACCTGGCTGATGGAATTCCGGCTGCTTCCGGAGTGCCTGATTCTCTGTCGCTGCATCGCCGACTCGCCGCGCACCGGGACAGCATGCATGTTGTCGACGCTCCAGTCGTAACCGGTCGTTGCTGGTGCATCAGCAAGGGCATGGCCGGGATGAACAGCCAGACGGCTGGGCTCGCTCATGCCGTCGGATATGAGCCGCCGGAGAATGCCGACAACAGCTCAGCAACCTATGAGTTCATAAATGCGAGGATGGCCTTTCCTTGGAACTGCCTGCCTTTCAGCATGATCCCCACGTCTGGAAGAATTCTCAGACAACCCCGGATTCTGGAAACGCTACCGCAACCACGGCTGGTCGTTTCCTGCGGAAGACAGGGCGTTGTGCCGGCCCTGTGCCTGAAGAAGAAACTCGGTCGAAAAGTCTTCACGGTCCACATTCAGGATCCGAAGTGCGACACGTCCGGCTTTGATTTGGTGCTGATTCCAAAGCACGATCCCGGTCGCGGCCCCAACGTTTATCTGACGATGGGAGCGTTGCATAAAGTCACTTCGGAAAAACTGGAAGCAGCCCGCCACACGCCCGCCGCAGCACAGCTGGCTGATCCGAATCGACCGCTCGTTTCTGTCCTGCTCGGCGGAAAGAACGGCTACTACTCGTTCTCGCAGTCTGACATTGACCGCCTGTTCCACAAGTTGAACCGACTGGTCGACGAACAAGGGGTGAAGCTGGCAGTGCTCACCTCAAATCGAACACCCGCAGAAGTCTGCACACGCCTGGTTCACGACTTTGGTGACAAACACTTCATCTGGAACGGCCAGGGAACGAATCCGTACTTCGAAGCTCTCGCTCTGGCAGACTACATCGTCGTCACCGGCGATTCCGTTTCGATGGTGACGGAAGCCACTGCCACCGGTCGACCGGTCTTTGTCGAACACCTGACCGAGCGCCGCACTGCTCGCCGCTTCCGTAAGTTCCACTCCATGTTCGAAGAAGCCGGCCTGACTCGGCGATTCGACGGTCAACTGGCCGACTGGGAATACGAACCGCTCAACGACACTTTCTGCGTCGCACGCCTCATTAGAGAAAGAATGGCTGAACAATGAACCTGCTATACGCCCTCAAAAACTCGACCACGCAATTCGACTTTCCTTACACACACTGGATTGTCGATCAACCAGTAACGCCGGACGTTCTGACCGAAGTCGTCACCACTCCGATGAACAAGGGGCCGCGCGCCTTCGACGGTACACGAGCAGCCGACGACGGTGGCGGTGGACTGGATGCCAAACTTCGACTCTACATCACCGACGAAAACGTCGCGGACTTTCCGGCGCTGGGGAAACTTATCGACGAACTGCTCGCTCCCGAAACTGTCCTGCAGTTCGAAAAGATGCTCCAGCGGGACCTCGGCGGTGCCTACCTTCGAGTCGAGGCAATCGCCGACGTCGACGGCTTCTGGCTGAAACCGCACAAAGACATCAAAGAAAAGCTGATGTCGATGCTGGTTTACGTCAATATCTGGGGCGAGGCGGAAGAACTCGGCACGGACATCTACGACGACAACCTCAACGTCGTGAAGACGATCCCGTATCGCAACAATCTGGGATACCTCTTCGCGCCAGGCGATAACACCTGGCACGGTCTCGAAAAGAAGACCATCAAGACCGTACGACGTTCGATTCTGATTAACTATGTCACCTTCGAAACATGCTGGAAGGTTCCGAAAATTCGTCGGCAGAAAGCTGCCGCGTAGTTGCTGACGCACGATTGGCGACCGTCTCGCGACGGACAGCAGGCCCTGTTCGTACTACACTTTCTCGATCTGGAAACAACAGAATTCTGCTCGTCGTGAAAGCCTGCTGTGAACGTTGACGCTGATTCCATTGGGTACATCCTCGCTCTCGAGTCATCCTGCGATGAGACCGCTGCTGCGGTTATCGACCGGGATCTGCGAGTGCTGTCGAGCGTCGTCGCCTCGCAGTACGAACTGCATCGCGATTTCGGTGGAGTCGTGCCGGAGATTGCATCCCGGGCACACGTTCGCCGGGTGTTGCCGGTGATTGACGAAGCATTGACAGCTGCAGGGCTGCAGCTGTCTGACATCGGAGCCGTGGCGGTCGCTACTCAGCCAGGCCTGGTAGGTTCGCTGCTGGTCGGACTGACCGCGGCGAAGACGCTGGCGATGGTGCTCGACATTCCGCTGGTCGCGGTCAACCATATCGAAGCTCACATCTATGCCTGCCGGATGGTGGCCGACGTCGACACGTTTCCGTGCATCGGTTTTGTCGTGAGCGGCGGACACACCAACCTCTACGATTGCACCAGCCCGGTCGACTTCGAATTGATCGGTTCCACAATCGACGACGCGGCGGGCGAGGCATTCGACAAGGTCGCACAGATTCTGAACGTCGGCTTTCCCGGTGGACCAGCCATCCAGAAAACTGCCGAACACGGCAACTCAAAGGCGATTCGTTTTCCACGAACGTTTCTGAAGGAAGACCGGCTGGAATTCAGTTTCAGCGGCCTCAAAACCGCGGTCCTCTACACCGCCAACGGAGTTCCCGGGTCACACGTTAAACCCGAACCGTTGACCGATCAGCGAGTCGCCGACATCGCCGCCAGCTTTCAGGCCGCCGTCGTTGACGTCCTCGTCGGGAAGTGCAAACAGGCCGTGCAGCAAAAAGGCCGCGACACCCTTTGCGTCGGAGGAGGAGTTGCTGCGAACTCGCTGCTGCGACACAAGCTGGCACAAATGACGCACCGCGAAGGCGTTCGCCTGTTCGTTGCCCCAACGTCACTCTGCACAGACAATGCGGCGATGGCCGCCATCGCCTGGGAGTCACTGCGTCGAGGACATATTGCTTCATTAGACCTTGATGTGACTCCCGGCCTGGTACGACACCGCAAAGCAAACAGCAAAGTCCCGAAGTGAAACACGTTTCTCGCACCTGCGATCTGACTCTGCAGAAAAGTTGAGACCATCGTCACAGGGTTCGACAGCAACAAAAACAACAGAACAATGGGTACCTTATTGATGCCTGATACGCCTCTTCGGATTCTTGTCATCGGTGCTCACCCGGACGATTGCGAAATTACGTGCGGGGGCACTGCCGCGCTCTATCGTCAGGCCGGACACGTCGTCAGATTCGTCAGCCTGACGAATGGAGAATCCGGTCACCACAAAATCTTCGGCGACGAACTGATCGCCATACGCCGCGCCGAAGCCAGGGCCGCAGCGGAGACGATCGGCATTGAGTCAGAGGTGCTGAATTTTCGCGATGGTCGCCTGGAGCCTTCCTTCGATGCTCGCTGCGTTCTGATCCGCCTGATCCGGGAGTTCAATCCAGACCTTGTGCTGACTCATCGCCCAAACGATTATCACCCCGACCATCGCTATACATCTCAGCTTGTTTGCGATGCCGCTTACATGGTCACCGTGCCTCCCGTCGTGCCCGAAGTTCCCGCACTGCGAGACAACCCGGCGATTGCGTA
>JABMPE010000265.1 GCA_013203845.1 Rhodopirellula sp.
ACCTGCCGCGTTGCCAGAGCCTGCCGCTGGACCAGGATCTACCCCGTTTCCGGAGCCAGCTACTCCGGCAAAAGAACCCGCTCCCGTCGTGCTGGCCGCTGAGCCTGCAATCAACTCGGCAACGGCAGCGAAGCCTGACGTGACGATTCGCAAGGTCGCTCCGGCAGAAGCCACGATCGGCGATCCGCTGATTTACTCAATCGAAATTTCCAACAATGGTGAAACCAACGCATCGGAAGTGATCGTCGAAGATCGTATCCCCACAGGCTGCAAACTGGTCGGAACGATCCCGCAGGCCGAGTTAATCGGATCGAAGATTCTGTGGAGACTTGGTCGGTTGCCAGCGAAGTCAAACCAGAAGCTTCTGATCAAAGTCATTCCACTGGAAGAAGGCGACATCGGCAGTGTGGCGACGGTGAATTTTGTCGCGGAAGTTTCGACCAGCACTTCCGTTCGACAGGCGGCGAAACCGGAACTCAAACTGGAAGTCAGGAACCGCGGAACGGCGAAGGTTGGCGAGAATGTCCTGTTTCAATTCCGAGTGGCTAACGAAGGCAGTGCCGCCGCTCGGGATGTCAGTTTGCAGGACATTGTCCCGATCGGTTTCGAACATCCGGCGGGTAAGGATGTTACTTATGAAATCGGCGATCTGGCAGCGGGAGCCGCGAAAGACATCGAGCTGGAGCTGACCGCCGTCAAGCCGGGGCAACACGTCAACCGGGCCGTCGTAAAGCTGGGCAAAGACACCAAAGTTGAAACGGCAGCTGCCGTCGACGTTATCGAGGCAAAAGGCCTGACAATTCAGTCGCCAACTTCACAACCGCAACTGGTTGGGCAGAAGACGAGTCACGAAATTCGCGTGACGAATGAATCATCACAGCCGATCAGTGGCGCGGCCGTCAATGTGATCCTGCCGCAGGAATTGCAGTTCGTTTCGGCATCGGACGGCGGCGAGTTCACGAAGGCGTCAAACTCGATTCGGTGGAGTCTGCCAACCGTTCAGCCGGGTGAAGTCGTTACTCTCGCAACCACTGTTGTGCCGAGCACCTACGGCGTACACAGCAGTCGGGTGCAGTTGATTCAGCCGAATCAACCAATGGATGAAAGCGATTCGCTGGTTGAAGCCAGCGGCATCGGAGCGTTGCGATTGACGTTGGTAAACGCACCGGCAACGGCTTTGCCGGGTAAGGACTTTACAGTCGACTTCACGATCATGAATCGCGGCACCGCGCCAGACAGTAACGTGCAGTTTTCACTGATTCTGCCGACCGGCGTTGACTTCGTGTCGGCTCGCGGGCCCGTTCGAAATCTGCCGCCGAAAGCTGCGGCCAATGGTCGCTCCATCGGCTTCACCACAATCCCGGAAATCGGCGAAGGGGCGAGTGTGGACTTTCAGGTAACGCTACGATCCCGCGATGCCGGGCGACCGAAGATTCGAGCGGAAGTTGCGTCTGATCAGCTCAGTGATACGGTCGCGACGGAAGCGGCGATCGTCATTCTTGACACGACGCCGTAGGAAATCGAGTCTGAGTAAAATCGCGGAGCACACACAGGAAGCATCGCAGAGGACGGAGAGACCAGCTCTCTCTCTCTGTCCTCTGCGTTTTTTTACTCAGCGGGTCCTGGTGGTTAGTTCTTCGGTTTGTTCTTTCGGACCAGATTCTGACCTGGCTTGCTGGCCTGATTTGGCTTGTTGGTCAGGCTGGGTTTGCTGATTCGCTGGCTGCCGCCATGTTTTGCATGACCCTTGCGGGGTTTCTTTCCCTGTTGCTCGGTAACTCGTTCCAGCAGTGTTACCGTTTCAATGTGAGCGGTGTGCGGGAACATGTCGACTGGCTGAATCTCGACGATGCGATAACCAGATTGAGTGAGAATCTCCAGGTCGTCGGCAAGCGCCTGCGGGTTGCAGGACACATTGATGATTCGGCGTGGCCGCAGTCCTCGTGCGATGATTTTGACCGACCAGTCCGGGCAGCCATCGCGTGGTGGATCAAGAATGACCGTCTGAAATTTCAGAGAACGCGGCACTCCCTTCAGAAAACCCTGTACGCGACTCTGCACGAAACGGCATCCTGAAATTTTATTGTGACGGAGCGTCTCCATTCCGTCGGCGACCGCTTTGGGATTCTCTTCAACGGCGGTGACGTGGTGACCGGCAGCGGCGAGCGGAATCGAGAACAGACCGACTCCTGAATAAAGATCAAGGATCGAACTGGAGTCCTTGTCCGGAATGTGTTTTTGAACGAGCTTCAGTAGCTGGTCGGCGCAGTAGGCACTCGTCTGGAAAAAGGCGTCCGGCGAAACGTGAAAGTCGACTCCACCGACGTGCTCAACAAGCCGATCTTCACCGGCCAGACATTTCGTCTCACGACCGATGTAGGTGCTCTTGGCGTCCGTCTGAATATTGATGTGAACGCCAGCGACTCCGGGCATTTTGAGAAATGCCTGCTCCGCACCTTTCAGTTCGGGGATTCGATCGGACGTGGCAATCAGAACAACGTGCGACTGCTCACCATTTCCGGCGGTACGTACCAGAATGCTTTTCAGGCCCGGTGCGGTCGAGTCCGGCCTTGCCACCGGCACGTTGCGATCTCGCAGCCACTTCTGCACCTGTCGGGCAATCGCGTCACCGGCTGGATGGTGGACCGGGCACTCGTGAATCTGCTCCAGCTCGGTGCTGTGTTCTTTGTGGTGGCACAGGTGAAGATTACTGGTGCGTCCCTGACCGAAATCGACGACCGAGTAATGAATCTTGTTCCGCGTTCCCCAGGGTTCCGGAATGCCGATCATCGGTTGAATCGGCAAGCCAACTTTCCGCAGCTTGTGTTCGAGCGTTGCGCGGACGAGTTCTTCTTTCCAGTGGAGCTGTTCGCCGTACTCGATGTGTTGCCACAGGCAGCCGCCGCAGCGTCCAAAGTGTCGACACTTCGGAGTCGTTCGCGTTTTCACTGGTTTGATGACGCTGATGACTCGCGCTCGTCCGAACTTCTTCCCGACGGTGACGACCTTTGCTTTCACCGTTTCGCCAGGAATTCCACCGGACACAAACAGCACGTAGCCATCGAGGCGAGCGAGCGACTGGCCTTCCAGCGTCATCGAATCAATGACCAGTTCAACTTCCTGACCGACCGAAACGTTCGTGCCGTTAACCTCGATGGTTTCTCGTGGCGCGTCGATTTTCTGCGGTCGCTTCCAGGGAGAGTTTTCAGATTTACTTCGGGGATTCATGATGTCGCTAAAATTTCCAACGAGCGGCGGCTCGTCATTGGCGGGCCTGCATCGTTAAGCAGAGTCGTGAATTTATTCGGTGAGACGAGAGGTCTGGTCGAAGTTGTGCGGTCCGAAACTTCGAGGAAGCAGTTCCCGCATCGAGACCTGGATTTCGTTCGGTCCGTCGCAGACGCTGATGACGTCAATGTCCGGAGCAAACTCGGTGATGACCTGACGACACGCTCCACACGGCGTCGTGGGTTGCTGAGTGGCGGTGAAAATCAGCAGAGCCTGAAATTCACGGCAGCCTGCCGCGACGGCCTGCCCGATCGCGTTTCGTTCGGCGCAGACTGTTAATCCGTAAGAAGCGTTTTCGACGTTGCAGCCACTGAAGATTCGCCCGTCAACTGCCAGCAGCGCTGCGCCCACGGCGAACCCGCTATACGGGCACCAGGCTTTTTGCGAGATGTCGATCGCAGCCTGCCTGAGAGCGTCACGCTGTGATTCCGGGATGGACATGGAGTCTGAATCGTTCTGTCGGAAGTGGGAGTTCTGCGGTGTGTCGAACGGTGACTGTTCTGCTGGAACAAAGATTCTTCTCTGCTAGAAGAGAGATTCTTCGCTCGTTGGACCTCGGCGTGCTTTCGGCTTTTGTGTAGCAGGTGGATTGCTGTCGCCGGACTGGTCGTCGCGAGCGGCGTTGTTTGTTGTTGATCTGGCGCTGGTTCGCTTCGAGTTTTCGTTTGCAGGCGGGGAATCGAACGTGGCCGACGCGTCAAAGGATTCGGTTTCGACGGTGCCGTCATCGGCGATGCTCGTCAGGACTTCAATTCTCTGCTCCGCCTGTTCGAGCACCTTGTAGCAGTTTCTCAGCAAACTGATGCCACGCTCGAATTGCTCCATCGAATTTTCGAGCGGCAGTGAACCGTCTTCGAGTTGCGAAACGATGTTCTGCAATTCAACGATCGATCCCTCAAACGAAGGAGCTTCGGTGTCAGTGTGTTCTTTTTGCGACTTGCGGCCAGCCACGGTCTGGTTTCCTGTCTTCGTCTACTTCTGAAGTATCTGATAAGGAATGACGCTTGTCTGAAATTTGTCGGGGTTGGTGCCCTGGCAGGGAAGAGCCCGTATTGACGCTTTTTTCCGAGCGGGCGTAGATTACCGGCAAACGGTTGGCAGTGCTTCCGACAGACGGTTTTCCTTCAGAATTTCACCGCAATTACCGTCGAAGCAAGCACTCAGACTTGTGTTCAGAATCACTTTCCGATTTCCAGTCTTGTCATTCCCGCGCAGGCGGGAAGCCAGCAGAGCAGGGAGAACTGGTTTCCCGGCCCCGGCCCCGCCTTCGCGAAACCAGGACTCTGCACCGGAATGGCGGGAATGGCCGTTCTCAATGCATTCGGGAAGTTATTTCGGGCGGGTTCCTAAGCAGCGAAGCTGATTGTTCAGATCGGATCACATTTCGGCGGAGTTCCGGTAGTTTTCACAGGGAGGCAGCGTGGATAGTTCGAGCGACCAGAATCTTCAGAAGCCGACTTCGATCGTCACCGGAATTGTGCGTTATCTGGCCAGTCGACCAGGTATCGGGCCAGGGTCGCGAGTCCTGCTTTGCGGCGTGTCGAATGCTGTTCTGATCCAGGGGCTGACGAATCTTGGGCTGCTCGTTACCTGTACGAACGAGGATCAGGATGACGCCGAGTCTCTGCAGCAGAACGTTCCCGAAGCCGACTGCTGCGAAGGCAACGTTCCTCGCGAACAGTTCTACAATGCCGATGCTGGATTTGATCTGGTGGTCGTTTCCGCCGCGGAGAGAAATGAGTGCTTCAGCATTTTTTCGCGATACCGCATGATGGAACTGGCCAGCCGCATGGCTTGCATCCAGCCTGGTGGTTTTTTCGTTCAGCTGGGGAGCAGCGACTCGGCAGACGGCTTTGAAGTGACTCATTCGATGCAGTGTTGCTTGCGACAGGTCAGCGTTTTTCCTGGTCAAAGCTCTGCTCGTTCCTTTTCGAACCAGTTCCGGCTGCGATATCCGCAACGCAGCAGCCCGTTTGCCATTTCGCTGCAGATTCCGGATCAGCGACTTTCGCCGTTTGAATGGGACGTTCTGGCAATGAACGCTTCGAAGCGTCTGCCTGTCGAGTGTTGTCAGTTCGCGGCGGACCGGCACTCCTCGGACAACAGACATGCGGCTTGACTGAGGGGGTCTCACGAGCTCCGACTTTCACGATTGGCAGGCCAGGCATTTGTTGATTGCGCCACCGGTCGGTCCGGCATCTGCGGAATAATCCCTGCAGGCAGAACCAGCGCGATCGGACTGCAACGAAATGTCCCGATTCGCTGTGCCATGAATCTGGGGCGTGAGAGGATTACTCGTTTCGTCTCTAAACAGCTTTGGATACGATCAGTGGTGCGTAATGCACAGTGGCAGGGTCCGTCAGACCGTGGTCACAGTGGTCCGTCACGCCGTCGTTGTCGAGCGGCGATTAACCTTTTAGAACGTTGTCTGGGAAGAAGTCCGTTTCATGCCCGTGCGACTGGTACCCGTCTTATCTGGAAAGACGATCAAGCTGGACAAGCCTGTCCTGCTGATTGGCCGAAATCCGGACTGCGACGTCATCCTGAAGCAGAGTCGCAAGGTGTCCCGAACTCATTGCCTGATTGCCTGTGTGGAAAACACAATTCTTGTGAGGGATCTCGGGAGTACGAACGGCGTCTGGCTGAACAGCCACCGGGTCGAACGCGAGTCCCGGATCAGGGTTGGCGACGAGTTGGCTGTTGCTGACGTGCGGTATAATGTCGTCAGAGTCGAAAAGAATAACGACCTGGCGGAAACGCCCAACGCCGAAGTTCGTCAGGAAAGTTCTCGCCAGCGGAAAGCCGATCAACAGGCTGAACCAGCTCGACGGAAGCATCAGCCGCTGGATGCGGGGCAACCGGTGCCGATTGCGATTCCCGAAGAAGAGGACAGTTTTGTCGTCGAAGCTTCCGCGCCGAGACTGCCAAGAGTCACTCCAGAAGCGATCAGGGCGGCCGAAGACGACAGCATCCGCGAACGCCAGGCGAAGCCGGATTCACAGGACGATGCGTTTTCCCGGTACGGAAGTGAATCTGGATTTGATCTGCCCGAGCCGCTGGACATGAGCGAAGATGGCATCAATGGGACGGCGGGTTCTGACGACAGTTCTTACGATGCTCCAGTTATTCCGCTGGACGACTGACCGGCCAGCGAAATTGCGATTCAGGGCGTAACCGGTATTTTATCGTAGATCCGAATTCTTCGGCTCCGCTGCAACCGGGAGTCCATCGCCTTTGCCTTTGTGAGTTATCTGAGTCTGCCGGAACTCGTATGATGCATCGACTGCGGATTGCGTGGCAGCCAGGCTTTATTCCACCGACGTGTCTGTCGGTTGGTCGTACTTTTTCACATTCGTTTTCGAGCATTCAAGAATCGGATATCTCTGGCGTCGACGTTTGACGAGCTGGTGATGTCTGGCGGAGGTCACTATGCGTCCTGGACCCGTCATTGTTGCTGTTCTGTCACTCGTTTTAGCGGTGATGGGAGTCTCCTGGCTGGCACAGAGTCTTACCCAATCCATTACGGTGTCGACGGCGGAGCCTGCTGAAAAAATTGAGGATGCCCCCGATTTTCCGAGACCGTCTGAAACCGGACCACACCCCAAAGTCAATTTCGAAACGACGGAGTATGACTTCGGCACACGACCGCGATTTTCCAAGGGGTCGCACAAATTCGTCGTCACGAATACGGGTGAAGCCACGCTGAAACTCAAAGCGGGTGAGACAACCTGCCAATGTACCGTCGGCGAACTCGGTCAGAATTCGGTGGATCCCGGTGAGTCAACAACAATCGAGTTGAGTTGGGAAATCAAACAGCCAGGTCCTGGCTTTCAACACTCCGCGCAGATTCACACGAACGATCCGGCGAATCCCACTCAGACGTTGATTGTAAAAGGCTTTATCGGAGTCGATATCGCAACGTGGCCTGCAGACCGGTGGTCACTGGGCTCGCTGAAGGTCGACGGAACTTCGACGTTTGATGGCTATGTGTTTTCCCACATTTCTGAAGACCTTGAGGTGACCCGTGTTGAAAGCAGCCTGCCAGGTCTGTCATTCAAGATCGTGCCGTTGGCTGAGGATCAGCTGAAAATGCTGGCTGTCCGGTTAATCGCCGACAGGGCAGAACCACCGGATCCGCATGGAAACGACGCGCCTCCCAAAGTTCCCGACATTAAAGCGGCAGTCCAGATTCAGGTGACAACGGACAATCAGATTCCCGTCGGTCAGTTCTCCATTCCTGTGACCATTCACACGACGCTGAAGTCAGTTCCGACGGTCACCGTGGCCGTCACGGGAGTTCGTCCGGGGCCCTACCAGTTCTTTCCGCTGTCGGGAACTTCCTACCAGCATGGTTCGATGCTGATTGATGCCGGACCGTTCAAGCCGACAGAAGAACACACCGCTGGTTTACTGGTGATCTGCCGCGGTTTCGACGACGAGTTGAAGCTGACAGAAGCTGTTGTCGATCCGAGTTGGCTGAAGGTCAGTCTGGAACCAGCTCCTGGGGAAGGCGATGTTCGCCGATATCGTCTGCTGTTGAAGTTTCCGGCTGGCCTGCCGTTGATGTCCCGAACTCAGTTGAATCCGGCGACGCTGAAACTTCGCACAAATCATCCTGATGCAGAAGCTCTTAACCTCAAAGTCGCGTTCGTCGTCGAGGAGTAATCATGCGAGATAGTTCATGGATTGGACTTTCGGCGGCGGTAATTCTGGGGATTTGTTTCTCGGGATGCTCGAAGCCGGCTGGCGACGTCAGCGGAAGCGGTCCCACACGTTCTTCGGGAAGTGAAGTAAGCGGCGTGGAAACTGGCGGCGCACCCGCGCTGGAAGTTTCTGCGACAAAGACTGACGATCAAAGCCGGAAACCGGGCGCAAGCGATCATTCATCAGGGCATACGGATCCGGCGTTCGGCCCGTACTGTGACGGCTGGGAAAAGCCGGCGGCAATCTTTGCGGCAACCGGTCAGATGCATGGGTACTTCGAACCGTGCGGCTGTTCTGATCCGCAATACGGTGGCGTATCACGGCGAGCCGAACTGCTCCGGCAACTGGAAGAACGCGGCTGGCCAGTCATTCCAGTCGACCTCGGCGGCACGCTGAAACGAGTCAGGCAGCAAAGCCAGTTCAAGTTTCAAACGTTGCTGTCGGCTCTGAAGGACATGAAATATCGGGCACTGGCTCTCGGCACCGAAGAACTTCAATTGGGGGCTGGCTGGCTGTTGTCTCAACACGTGCCGGACGACAACAATCCCAATCTGACATTGTCGTTTCTGGCGGCCAACGTCGTGCTGTTTGGAACTCCGGAACTGGGCACGCCAGTGCATCATCGCATTGTGCAGGCAGGCGACCGGAAGATCGGTCTGACCGCCGTCTACGATCCGAAGTTACTCGATGGCAGCGTCAATCTTGATTCTGAAACCGTGCAGGTACTGGATCCGATTGAACCGCTGAAGCAGGCTGTTGCCACATTGCAGGCCGAGAAGGTCGATCTGATCGTGCTGCTTTCGCATTCGCTTCTTTCTACGTCAAAGGAACTGGCGAAGCAGTTTCCTGAGATCCCACTGATCATCAGCACGGGGCCAATTGAAGAACCACTCACGGACAATCCGCTGAAAATCGGTGAGACAACGCTCGTCACGGTTGGCCACAAAGGCAAGCACGTCGGGCTGGTCGGCTGGTATCCCGAGGCGACCGGTGCAAAGTTCAAATTCGACCTGGTGAAGCTTGATGGGAAACGTTTCAAAGACGACCCGCGGATGGTTGAGCACATGAAGTTTTACCAGGACATACTGCAGGATTCGCAACTGGCCGAGACCGAACCCGCGCTGCAGCACCCCAGCGGCGCGAAATATGTCGGTGCCGAAAAATGCGGCGAGTGTCACACCAAAGCGTTTGCGAAATGGAGCGAAACCGGTCACGCGTCTGCCTTTGAAAGTCTCCGCAAGGGACGCCGCGGAATTCCTCGACTGCATGATCCGGAGTGTCTCGCCTGTCACGTCACCGGCTGGCATCCTCAGCAGGTTCTTCGCTACGACTCGGGGTATGTCAACGAGAAACTGTCGTCTCACCTGTTGGGTAGCCAGTGCGAAAACTGCCACGGTCCCGGCAGCAAACACATCGAACTGGTTGAAGCTGACGATCTCGTCGCGGCGCGAAAGCTGGTCAAGGTGACGTTGAAGCAGGCTCAGACATTCTGTTACGACTGCCACGACCTGGACAACAGCCCGCACTTCGTCTTTGAAGAATACTGGCCGAAAGTCGCGCATCCGGGACTGGACTGACAACCGTTCCCGCTTCGTTCGAACCCTTCGTTGAAGCCGTGCTTCGGCGTGCCCTGGCTGAGTGAAATGGCAACGACAATAACTTCTCAGGACAACCCGGCATCTCCACCGCCCAATGATCTGTGGACGCTGTTTCCACCGCTGCACCTGCTGCGTGCATCCGGTCTGGCGATCGACCCGCGAAAGATGCTGCTCGGCGGCCTGGCACTGGTTCTTCTTGCTACTGGCGACTGGCTGTTTCGGATGCTGCCATTTGCGCCGAGTAACGCTGAGGTTCATTTCATCGGCACATCGACGAGCGGGAACTTCATTAGTCAGATGCTGGCTCATGCGGGCTTCCTGTCTCCGAAGCCGGTTGATTACTGGCTTTCCTGGGATGCCTCTGCATTTTTTCTTTTGACACCCGTGCGAACGCTGGTCGAACCCGGTCGTGTGTTGTTTCAGATGGGTAACTCATGGTCATCACTGGCTTTTGCCTGGACGCAACTGCTGTGGGCCTTGATCGTGTGGTCACTGATCGGTGGAGCACTCTGTCGGATGAACGCGCTGCAGTTCGCGGGAAAGGAACGTCTCAGTATTCGAGAGGCACTGCGGTTTTCTGGTCGTCAGTTAATCGCTTGCCTGCTGGCTCCGCTTCTGCCATTCAGCGCGATTCTGATTCTCCAAGGAGCAAACTGGCTTCTTGGATGTCTGGCCTCGTTCGTGCCGTCGATGAGCGCAATCGTACTGGGCATTATGTGGGGACTTGTCCTGTTCAGCGGGTTCCTGATGGCAATGCTGTTTCTGGGCATCGCTCTGGGCTGGCCGCTCATGATTGCGGCGATCAGCACCGAAGACAGTGATGGATTCGATGGACTCAGCCGCGTCTTCGGGTATCTGTTTGACAGACCGTGGAACGCGGCCCTGCTGGCTGTTGCCAGCCTGCCGATCTTCGCTGTCACACGTTACGTCGTCGCCATTCTGATTGGCCTGACCGTGTCGCTGGGTGCGAATGCCATCTCACGTGGATATGGGTCGCAACTACCAGACTGGCGGTCTTCATACTATCACGTCAACAGTTTAAACATCAGCCCCGCCGGAGCTTTCGCCTCTCAGATGGAAGCGACACTTGCACGTCAAGGCAGCATGATCTGGCCGGATTCAATGCCGGATATTGCCATTGCAACCTGGACCTGCATCCCTGCCCTGATGTTCGCCGGTTTCGGGCCGTCGTTTTTCTGGTCGGCGACAACGGTCACTTATTTTCTGCTGCGGAATCAGACGCGGATGTAGCGTTTTCTGCTGCAGCACCGGGTGTAGTGTTTGATGTTTCTAGCTTGCCTGTTCCTGATAGAGTTATATCGTTAAATGAAGGTAG
>JABMPE010000266.1 GCA_013203845.1 Rhodopirellula sp.
GAGCCGTGCAACGCCACCGCTCGCGCCATGCGAGCCACCGCCGCCGGAGTCTCCCGCTGATGCAGCCCGAGCCGCAGCAGTGTGGGATAAAGTCCGTGCTTCGCCTTGCGGTTGAAATCAACATTCCGATGCCGTTGCGCGAAGCCTTCGCCGATGCAGGCAAGCCGAAGTGGAATTACAGCTTTGCACCACAAATCTGACACTTATTGATGGGCCGGCCCTTACCGTGCAATCGCCCTGCTCCGTTACCCATCAGGAAAGCATCGACACAGCACACACTTTATTTGAAGAAGTACGCTCACCAGCTGCCGGAACTCGGTCGCTTCACGATGAACGTCCAGGCACAACCCGGTCGCCGATCACGCACGAACGCCGAGTTCATCGTTCGTAGCGGGCCAGTGCAGGTCTGCCCGCCGCATGCCAGGCACGGCCATCACGGGAACGATCCGCTGCCACTTTACATCGTACAGGTGACGGAAGTCGCTCCGCCTGCTGGTGAGAAACCCGTCGACTGGACGCTGCTCACTAACGAGCCGGTGCAGACTTTTCAGGACGCCTGGGAAGTGACGAGCTGGTACGAACGACGCTGGACCGTGGAAGAATATCACAAAGCGAAAAAGACGGGCTGCCAGATTGAAGACATGCAGTTTACTACCACTGATCGCCTGGAACCGGCCATTGCATTGCTGTCGGTGGTCGCGGTGACGCTGCTGACCCTTCGCGAGGCCAGTCGCCGACCTGACGCGAAAACACGACCAGCGACCACGATGCTCGCTCCCGACTACGTGCAGGTGTTGAGTGTCTGGCGTTACCATAAAGTTCGCGCAGACCTGACCATTCACGATTTCTACTTCGCTCTGGCAAGACTCGGCGGCCACCAGAACCGTAAACGCGACGGCCACCCCGGCAGGCTCGTTCTCTGGCCAGGCTGGGAAAAACTCCAATCCATGCTCGACGGCTACGACGCCGCAAGTCGAATAAAATGTGGTAAAAGCTAAGGATGCGGCGGCCTCATTCTGGCAGCTTTGATTGCTGGGATGAGTTGGTTCGTTCGGTGGCTGATGACATAGCAAAGGCTGTCGTACGATGCGGCTCGGTCGCATCACGAGCGAAGCGGTGTGGGAACTGAAGTCCGGCATGCTGAAGTAGTCTGGCCTGCTGGACCTGCATCGCGGTCAGGATGTCTTCGAAACCCTTGGAGGACTGCAGTCGCTCAAGGCGTTCTGCAAACGGTCACTGCTGCAGCCGGGACGCGGAAATCCACCGAAGCGTCCACGAGGTGTGCTGCTGCTGGGTGTGCCAGGGACCGGCAAGTCAGCGTTTGCCAAAGCGCTCGGTCGTGAGACCGGGCGGCCGACGTTGATTTTCGACGCGGGCGCGCTGATGGGTTCGCTGGTCGGGTAAACGGAAACTAACATCCGTCAGACGCTGCGGATTGCCGACGCGATGGTGCCCTGCATTCTGTTTGTGGATGAAATCGAAAAGGCACGCAGCGGTGTCGCGAGTTCCGGGCAGACCGATTCCGGAGTGTCGGCCCGGCTGTTCTCTTCGCTACTGACGTGGCTCAGTGACCACACGTCCGACGTCTACTTCATCGCGACGAGCAACGACATCGCGAAGCTGCCGCCGGAATTTTCCAGAGCGGAGAGATTTGACGGTGTTTTCTTTCTCGACCTGCCGACGAATGCCGGGACTGACGCTCTGTATTGGATGCACACAATCACGGCAGCGGCAAGTCTCAGTTTCACCTGGTTCGGTGTCCGCAAGAGTCTCACCAAAGTCCCGGAGGAGAAGCAAGCCGCCGATTCGTTCGGAACTGAACGTGACTTTTTGCTACCGCCAGCAGCCGATCAACCCAGTAAGAACAAATGAATCACCGTCTCAACGTCCCCTGAGGATCCTCATCCACCAGCAACACACTCGTCCCCGCATGAACCAAAGCCCCTGCCGCCTGAAGGCAAAGCGAACTTTTCCCGCACCCGCTCTTCTGGTCTCTGCTCCATTCAACATTCGCTGGCACTTGTGACTGCCTTCCTTGAATCCTTCGGATACCTGTGTACTCTTCTGGTTAGAGAAGCAGTATGGCTTGCACAGAGATGTGTTGGCCCGGACAGCATTAAGGGTTGTACCGCCATGCTGTAGTGGTTGGCCAAGGGAGTGGCAGTCTGTGATGGACATCTCCCATGCCTCCTCACCCCGGAGCGATTATGTCGGGCCACAATCAAGAACGACTGACAGGATTCCGCAAGTACAAGACGGTTGACGGTGCGGAAGTTCTGAAACAAGAGTTGGACGAAGTCGAGCATCGTCGCGTAGCTGCGGCGGTCAACGATCATGCCATTCATCAGTCGGACTCGAACCAGTCGGTACAGAATCAGACTTCCAAGAGTCTCGTCGGCTTGGCACTGTCCGGTGGTGGCATCCGTTCCGGCGCAGCTTCGCTCGGCGTTCTGCGGAGTCTCCACAAGTCGGGCCTGCTAAAGTTTTTTGACTATATGAGCACGGTTTCTGGCGGTGGTTACGCGGGGGCCTGGCTGTCATCGGCGGCCCTGTGCCCACCCGGCGAATCTCCAGATGGCAACAAGGCGGCATCATCGACGAGGCTGGAATCTCATCAAACGCTCAAGGCGCTGGATGGTGATAAATTGTCGGAACGGATGCGGCAATTTATTTTCGGCGGTCACTACCTGATCCGCACTCAGCGTTTTCTGAACCGCTATCTCATCGGGCTGTTGCTGCTATGGACGGTGACGTTCAGTGGACTGGCTGCCGTGGCGCTTCTCCTGTCGATAGCCTTTCGTGCTCTGGACTCTCCGAGTGCTCGTGACGGCCTGCGGGCTCTGGGATTCACAACCGATATTCATCGCGGGCTGTTTCCCGTCGCGGTGGCTCTGGCACTCTGGCTGCTGACATGGGCGGTCACCTACTTCCGTAATGGCCAGAGGACACGAGGTTCAGTTCCAAGGTTTTTTCTTGTGGTCCTGATAATCACGTTTGGTGTCGCCGTCGCGGCACTTCTGGGCAATGGTGAATTCGGACTTGGTACCGTTCCGATTGTCGGCAGTATCAATCTTTCCGAATTCGCGTCCGGCACGCAGTCACTGATGCACTATTTGCTGTACGGCATCATCGGCGTCGGTCTGTTGCCGTATCTGCGACCAAGACGCCTGATTCGCAGCGGAGTTGCACCGCAGTCGATATACGAACGCTGGATCTTTGCGGTGTCCAGCCGCGTCGTCGTCTACGGGATTCCGTTTCTGATGGTGTCCTGGTTCGCGCACGAAGATTTGTCCGGATGGACGACAACCCGCCTTGTTCCGCCGAACATGGTCGATGCCGTCAGTAGTGCGACCGCGACTGATACTGAACCGGAAAAAGCCCTGAAGCCCGAGGGGTTCGTCAGTGTCACGACGGGAGAAATCTCCACTTGGAATTCCAGCGATTCGTTGTGGTCCGTGTTAAAGACGCATGAGCAAGAAATCTCGCCCGAACACTCTGACCCGGCCGTCCATAGACAGACGGGATTCAGTGGCAAGATGCCAGCGGCGAAACTGTGGGCGGATCTTAGGACTGGACTGAAGTCCTGGCAAATTCCTGAAGGCTGGAGTGCGGTTGTGGCGTCCAGCGACAATGCCGGTAATGACAGAATTGGATCGCTCCTTCTGGTAAGAAATTACGTCAACGATCGGCTCAGCGACCTTGACGATTGCGTTCGGCCAGAGCCCGAAGACGTTCGATCCACACGACCGGGGCTGGTGTCCCGAATCTTCAAGAGAGTTGGCGCGTTGGTCGCTGCGAAACTGCATCGCCCTCGCGGCGACGACGCGAACATGTATACGGAATATCTGGCGCTGCGAGTTCTTTCACGCGAGCTGTCCGATCGGATCGTGGCCCAACTCGACTTCGTGCTGAAGACGGAACCGCTGCTGTTCTGCAACTGGGAGGCGATGCTCAAAGCCCGGCCTGACGACGAGGCGTACCGGGCGAGTTTGCGGTTCGCTCTGGACCGCACAAAAAACTTCTATGCCTCCCACAACCTCAATGCTTTGAACTTTCAAGCCGAGCTCCGCAAGCTCCCCGAGCGTGAGCGTTTCGCCTGCGCGATGATTCACCGGCAGCTGGTGGCCGCTGCATTTCCTGGAACCATCGCCTCGACGGACACGATCCTGGCGTCAAACGTGCAGTCGTTCGATCAGGCGACGCGGTGGGACTGGTTCCTGTGCGCGCTGGGGGTGTTCCTGCCGATGGGACTGATCGTCAATGTTAACGCGACGGCGCTGCACGGGTTTTACGAACGTGAACTGGCGGAAAACTGGATCGAACCGGTGCCGGGGCTGGGCCGTGAAGTGCCGCTGTCACAACTCGAAGGCACGAATCAGGGGCTGCCGTATCATCTAATCGGTTCAGCAGTACACTTTGTCGGTCGCCGGCGTAAAGCACACGGCGACACACAGCGCGACTACTTTCTCTTCTCGCGAATGTTCTGCGGCAGTCGCAAGTCAGGGTACGCCCCCTCGGAAGAATACATGGAAGGTCAGATCACGCTGCCATTCGCGGTTGCTGTCTCCGGTGCGGCCGTGTCGCCGTTGCAGCAGAAGAATCCGCTGGTTCGGGCTTTGCTCTGGCTGGCCAATCTGCGGCTGGGACAGTGGGTCGAGAACCCGGCACACTGCAGTTACCTGCCGACATTCATACGGAATCTGACCGACCACAATCTAATCACTCCGATGCGGATCCTGTCGCGAGCCTGGCAGCACGCCGAAGATCGTCCCTACTTCTTTGTCACCGACGGAGGCCATCATGAGAATCTGGGCATTGGCGCTCTGTTTCATCGCCGTTGCCGGTTCATTCTGGCCATCGATGCCGGGGAAGATGACCACTACGAGTTTCGTGATCTGACGTTGCTGATTCGCTGGGCTCGTGTCAAACATAGTGTCGATCTGACGCCGGTCGAATGGAAACAGCTGGCGTCTGTGAGCAACGGAGCGACCGACACGTCTCCCGTGTCGAGTGAAACGAATGACGACCGGTCGCATTCGTCCCGCTTCTGGAACGACGTCGCTCCTTCCAGGAGCAAGGTGAGGCTGGACAGTATGCGGCTCTCGCGGGAGCACTTTGTGCTGCTGCGTGTGACTTACCAGGATTGCGATGAGCCGGCTTGGCTGGTCTATGTCAAGTCATCGCTGACCGGCGACGAACCCATCGACCTGATTCGCTATGCCGAGTCCGACAAAGAGTTTCCCCACAACGCGACGGCCGATCAGTTCTACGATCCGGACCGCTTCGAAGCGTATCGTCAGCTCGGCGAGCACATGACGGATACTGTCGTGCGTGACCTGCCCGGACGGATTGCCGCTGAACTGGCCGGTCAGGAAGTACCCGACTACATCCGGCAATTGATCAAGCGTATGCAGGAACGATCCGATGCTGTCCCGCCGCCGTCCAAGCCTCGCGGTGCCTCGAAACCTGTTGACTCGGCCGATCAAACAGGCGCTGCCGAACCCGAAGTACCGGACGAACCGGCGACCACAGAATGCGAACCAGCGCCGACCGGGGCGAATTCCGAAATCGATGACGCGTTGGAACGCTTTTCCAGCGGCAGCGATTACGACGTTCGCGAATCCGAAGCGATCCTACTGCGAGTTCGGTTGCTGCACGACAAGCAGGTTATCGATGCATTTATCGAGGCACTGGACGACACCGACGAATTCTTCCGGGTGCTGGTCCTGAATATTCTGCGTGACCTCGGCGACTCTCTCAGAGGAATGAGTGACACGCTCCTGACGAAACTGCACGTGGACAGGCTCGGCGACCGCCAGTGGCGACTGCGGGCAGGAGTCTGCACGCTGCTCGGCGAGCTGCTGGAAACGCAGCAGGTTCCCGACCCGGAGATCGTCGAGGCGTTGCTCAAAGTCGCAGAACATCCAAAGAGCTACGCCACAGAAAAGAAGGAAGCCTTGTACGCGCTGACGATGTGTCGATCGAAAGTCGCCTGTCACAAACAGCGAAACAGAATCAGAACGCTACAGTCCCGACCGGTCGAACAGGAGAATTTGTGATTCAAAAGCAGCAACGATGCGAATTAGTAACCGGGACCTGGAAGTCAGAGTCGTGGAAGGATCAGGCACGACTGCCGCGATGGACGATCACACGGGGAGTCTTGCGAAGCTCCTTCGGACGTGAGCGGCGGCGTTTGTCGAAGATTTGGGGCGGCTTGATGTGCTTGTGGCCAAGGGGTTGCTGGACTTTGCTGGTCTCGACGCTGGCGCTGAATTACGGTTGTTGCTCGGATGAGATGCGGCGCGAAACGGACGTCGGAACAGGAGTCGGAATGAGCGGCCTTGATCTGGTCGAGGCAAGGCCGAAGCAGCAGGTACGTTTCCTGTGACTTGAAGCCGAGTTCGCAAGTCGGCGGCACCGCGAGTTGTGCTGTCGTTGTAACAACGGACCGCCGGTCAGTTCGCCTGCGGCGAGATACTCGTGCATGGGGACTGCCGCTGAGCTGTGCAGGCCGATTGTTCGTCGCCCCGCTCCCTGCTCGCCGCCACGGAATTGAGCACCGCGATCGTCCCAGCGCAAGTCGGTCGCTCAGTGCCCTCGCCGACCGGATGCTGACCACCTTCCGCGAGAATCCCGCTTCCGCATTCGACGAAACCGTGATTGGCATCGAAGAAGAGTTACGCGGCGAGCTGATCCCCGGAGTGCCGGACCTGCTGGCCCGCATCGATCTGCTGACGACGACCAGCGACGCGCTGGTCATCACCGACTTCAAAAAACAGCCCGCAGTCGCTGGTCTCAGGGGCAGGCCGAAAACACATCGTCACAACTGCTGCTCTACAGCGAACTCGCTCGCCGCCTGCTGCCGGACCGGGAAGTCCGTCTGCGTTTTCTCGTCCTGACCAAAACCAGGACGCCCACGGTCGAGGCGTTCAACGTCGGCGTCAGCACCCATTGTACCCACCGAATCGTCAAAGCCGTCGAGCACACCTGGCGAGCCATCGAAGCCGGCCACTTCTACCCCGCTCCCAGTCCCATGAACTGCCCCACCTGTCCGTACCGCTCCGAGTGCAACGCCTGGCCCGGCAACTGACATCTCATCCCGAAACAAGACAAAGGAGACGACCCTCTTGTCCTCAGCCCGTAACAAGCTGGACGCCGCCTATATCCACAGCTCGCTGATCATCGCCGGCCTCATCGGTGCGATCGGCGGGTCTTGGAATGTCTTCATCCTCGTCGTCGCCCTGCTGACAGCAACGTCAGCGCTCAGCGGCGAAATCAGAATGAAGCAACAGCCTCGACGACGTTGATGCCGTATCTGACAAGGTGTCCGCCGCGTGCTCTCGTGCCGCGGCGGACGTTTCACTGAGAGGGAACTGCTGCTGACGCTTTTTTAGCTATCAGAGACTTTCCTCATTTCCTTGAATCGAACTTATGCATCGTCTGTTCTTAAGAGTCGTGATGAGTGGCCACCTCGTCGTAGAGGACCGGTAATCTCAGTCGCAGTTGTGACGTACCCATTCAAAGAAAAGTCAGTCGGTACTCTCTTCGTTGATGACAGAATTAACCACAGACTGCAGCCGCGATCTCGCATCGGTTGGAAGACCCAGGTCGCTGGATGCGAGCTGTTCATGTGAGCGGCGGCCGCAGGTGACGATGGCGGTATGGATGCGGTGCTGGAGCTGGCGGAACAGGCGGCAGGTGCTGCACATCATCATGTGCAGGCGCAGACCGAACCGCTCTCTGAGGGAGAGGTTTCGGTCGAATGACTCGGAGACGAGCCGGGTGACTTCTTTGCAGTTTAACATTGTCTGCCCTCAAACTCCTGTGGCAGTTGCGGCTTGCCCATCACTGCTCTGACTGATGATGCTCACTCCATTGGTTCGTTTGCGGATTCCATTGTCGACATCCACTCATCGGAAAGTCATTGTAACGCGAAAAACTCTTGCCTGCTGCCTTCGATGGTTCCCGACTGTTGAAATTCGCACGGTCGAGGAAGCCTTATTTGTGAGTCAGAGAGTTTTTTAGTTAACCCAACGCAGCTGCACCGGCCAGATCGTGGAAAGTCATCTCACGCCTGTCTATCTGGAACCGTTCGGTCGACCGTTCGTGGCTGATCCGAATCATCGTTCCGAGAAAGTCAGAGCCCGACGATGACGATCGATCTGGTCGGTGCAGTCTGCAGGAATCTTATCGTGCTTCGCCGTACGGCTGATCCGATCAGCGCCGTGCGACGCGACGGGAAGATTGATCGTTGAGATTCCAGTTGTAATCCATAAACGAGATGCTGCCGGTTCCGCGCTGAGCCGCGGTCTGGGAGGCTCGATCAGGCAACCACTTCGAGACCGTGCGGAGTTGTGCTGCCTGGTTTCCACCAAAATCTTCTCCAAACCAGCTCAGGATGGATGACATGTGGAAGCGTCCGCCTCGTGCGTCGTAGCGGAAGTTCTGCTCACGGTTGAAGAAGTCCTTCGCGTTAATGTCGAGTTGTGCCTGCAGTTTGTCGGCGGTGTAGGCTTCATTGAGCAGACGTGGGCAGCCGATCGATGCACACACAATCGCAAAGTGGATTCTCGGGTCGCCCATCTTGCGGAGCACTTGATGTTCGATGTGTTCCAGAGAGTGCCCTTGCCCGCCAATGATCAGCTTCAGGTCTTTCCAGATGTTGTAGCCAAACAGTTTCGCCGTGTGGTTGCGGATACTCGACGTCGGGTATTCGCGTAGGATGCCATGGACCGTGACTGCGTTGTAGGCATTGATCCAGAATGCGAACTTCGCGTCGTTGTCGGCCTTCGCCTGCGGATTCACCCGGGACAGGCTGTTGAGGTAACCGGTCAATGCCTGCCGATCGGTACTGGATGCATGCCAGGCTTTGTAATTCACATAGCCGTCGTCATCGACGTACTTCTTGAGCAGTCGATCCCACGGTGAATGGTCGATCTGGTCCATCGACGTCGTGCCGCGGACGTTCTGTCCGACCCACACCGGGTCGCCCGCCCGAGCGGCGTCGGAACCGGTTCCCGTGACGAATGCCACGAAGGCGAGTACTGCCATCCCTGCGAATGAAAACGTCAGCTTCATGACCATTCCTTTGTTCTTGAGTTTCATCGTTTCGTTCCCGTCGGTCAGGACCGGGCTGGTTGACTCTGCAGAGTGCTCTGCACTGCCGGAAGGACGGGCGATGTACCGTTAGGCTTACAGCGTTTTCTGAGAATTCCGACGAAAAACCGTGCGTGAATCACTCAGTGCCAAGGGCAATGAAAAACCCCTGAAAGAATCCATCGTGCAGGGCCAGCACGGACAAAATCTCTCAGGGGCGACGTGCTGCCGATTACCTGCCTGAGCCTACAACGGCGAGGCAGACGAACTCTCGTTACATGTCGTCGTTGAAAAATGCGAAGTCCTTGCCGGATGCGCCTTCACCGTGACACTTGATACAGCTCATGGGCTTGCTAGCCAGTGCCATCGAACCCATTTCCGGCGGGGCGGCAGCGACGGAGCCATCCGGGTTGTACTTGCCCCAGTACCAGTCGCCGGCTTCGGGGTTGTAGCCCTTTGAGCGGTACATCACGGTGATCGCCATCAGTGTCTTGCCGTCCTTGCCGTAGTTCTCCTTGACAACGATCGAGCCGTTCGGCAGCTCTTTCGGTCGACCGGCGGCGGTCCGGTTGAGGTACATCTTGAGGAAGGCTCCGTGCGGGCTGGCTCCCTCGAGCGCGTCATCAGTCTCGCCTGGCACGGGAGCCCAGTTGGTGTACTTCGCCGAGACGATGTAGTCCCAGAACTTTGCCTCGAACGGACGATTGCCAACAGCCTGACGTCCGGAACCAGATCGGCTTCCCGACTGAGCGGCGACTTCCTGCGGCGAGCCCGTCAGAAACGTGGTCGCCGCCACTCCACAGACAACAGCACTCAGAACTAACAGGCGTTTCATGGTCGCGTCTCCTCTGGTTCGAACTGTCAGGCAATTCCGCGGGATGATGCTTTACCCAATCCCGCCTTCTCACAGGTGACAGGGGGCTTGTGATGATCCTTACAACGATTTCCGCTTTTTACTTTCTGAGTTCGTGGGCTGCGTTACAGCGACTTGTCGACCATTCCGGCAGACTGGGTGTCTCCTGACGAAACAGTGGTCCGACGTGGAAGCAGCAATGCACAAAGAACTCACAGTGACCCACGAGAGCAGTAGCCCGCGACGATTCCTCCGCTCGGGAGTCCTCGTGTTCGCGATGCGGACGATCTCGTGTGACTCGGCAGAACCGCAGCGGCCGACGCGGACGGGGCAGGTTCGAGTGGCAAATTGTCGTTCGAAAACCTGACCGTCCCGCGAGCTGAGATTCACGCGGGTGGACATCCCAAAGACGGGATTCCGGCGATCACCGATCCGAGATTCGTCACGGCAGCCAACGCGACGTTTCTCACGCCACAGTCCCGTGTCATTGGCTTGACCATCGAAAAAGAATCGCGAGCCTGGCCGATCGCCATCCTGAATTACCACGAAATCATCAACGACCAACTGAGCGGAGTGCCCGTTGCGGTGACGTACTGCCCGCTGTGTGACTCGGCGGCCGTCTTTGACCGGCGGAGCACGACTGGCGTGCGTGAATTCGGCGTGTCCGGTCTGCTCTACAGCAGCAACGTGCTGATGTATGAGCGAGTCAACCGCGCGCAAAGCCTGTTTTCACAACTGCAGGGGAAAGGTGTGTCGGGGCCAGGCTCCGGGCAGCAGCTCAAAACGCTGCCGATCGAGTTGACGACGTGGCAGGACTGGCGACGCCGGAATCCGGATACGACCGTGGCGTCACTTCAAACAGGACACCAGCGCGACTACACACGTAACCCCTACGAGAACTACTTCAGCACGCCACGACCGGTCGCAATTCCCACCGGTCCCGTCATCGTGAATTTGAGGTTGGCTACTGCCAGAACGTTTGCCGGAAACGCGCCGGACCGCGCAATGTGGACGTCAGTCGGTCGCCCAACTTCTGGGTGTAAACTCGCGGAACGCTAAACGTAAAACCATTCGTCGTTGTCCCAGATCATTGCAGAACCGCTGGCCCCCATCATGAGAGGATCGCCGGACTGCCAGTCGACCCACGCATACATGTCCTCATCGCCTTCGTAGTCTGAGTCGTCAATCGTGCTGATTGAGACGGTTTGCGTCAGGCTGCTCGCAGTAAACGTCAGTGTCAGTCCGCCTGGGTACCCAATGTAATCCGTTCCTTCGGTGGCCATTCCGTCCGATGTGTAGAACGCCAACGTGACCGACCCGGTCCAGCCAGCGGGCGCAGTGACGGAAATCGTGAAGACAAGAGCGTCTCCTTCGGTGGCGTCGGCACCGGTCACATCGACGAACAGCATGTCGTCGTCTTCGTTGGTCATTGGAATATCATCAATGGTCATTCCGCCGAACAGGGGGTCGCCGGAGATTCCGGTCACGGCGAACTGCACGTCAAACGCGACGTCACCGTCGATGTCGGAGTCGTCAACGCCCTGCACCGTGATGGACTGCATCATCTCCCAGTTTTCCGGTGTAAACGTCACGGAACTGGATGAGAGAATCATTCCCTCGGTTGTATCCGTGACGCTTGCCGTGATGGTCACGTCGGAAGCCGGACGGCTGGAAAGCGACAGATACACGTCGTCCGTTGATCCCCACTCGGCAATCATCTGCCCGCCGGGCGAACCAAGTCCCCGCTCATTGTCGATGTTGACGATGGTCACGTCGGGCGGGTCGAATCCGGCGAACGCAGGATTCGTGCTCTGTGACGCGCCGGTGATCACTTTGAAAATCTGGTCCCCGTCAATGAAGGGATCGTCGACGCCGTAGACCGTGACGTTCGCGCTCATATTCGCGCTGGACAGCGTGACGGTAGTTGACGATGAGGCCCCTCCGAGAGCGAACGAGCCTTCCGTCGGATCGTCGATCGAAAGCGGGATATCAACGCTTATTCCACTCGGGACCGGATCCTGCAACCTGATCGTAAACGAATGGCTGATGACGCCATTCTCGGACGTCCATCGTCCCTGACCCATCTCAGGATACGAAGGCAGGAATCCCGCAGACGGGCTGAGCGGGTCAATCTTTACGACAGAGTCCACATCCCTGTTCAACATGTCGAGGGAGCCAGCCAGTTCCGGCATCGGTGCCTCGTTGTCGACCAGTCGCAGACTCCACCAGATGTCACCGTCGGCAATTCCGTCAGCCTTTCCTGTGACGGCGATTTCCTGATAGGTGTCCCAGTTGTTGAAATCGAACGTAAGTTGGTTCTTGTTGACCGAGACTTCTGTCGCATCGGAGACCACGTCGAGGTTGTAGGTGATGATCCCCGGGTCACTTGCAAGTTTGACTCGCACGGTCGTGATCGAGCCTGATTCGGACGTCTCATTGCTGCCTGGTACGTCAAAGACCGCAACGGCGGACAACAGTGCTCGCGTCTCCAGTTGCTCGCTTTGCCATGCTGGGCGCCTACGCCGACGTCGTTGAACTGCGGAAGTCTGTCGACGAATGAAACTTTTGAACGTGTTGATCATGACTGCTCGTCTTGTGAAAGAGAAAACACGGGATGCGACAGAAGCCGCGACGAACTCACTGCTGATCGAGACTCCAGACACAAACTCTGCCATCGGACAGTCCAGCGATGAGCCGATAGTTCTCTGTGCCGGACTCAAAGGCCAGGCTGAGAACGAGCCGGTGACAGTTGATGGAATGAATCTGCTTTCCGGTTTCGGTCTCGAATATCAATATGTGGTCGTGTTGATCGGAGCAGGCCACGAGACGTCGATCCGAAGACACGGCCATGAACAGGAACTTGGAATCATGAATCACTGGAAATACAGCACTTGGATCGAGCCGCCCGAGGCCGTCCAGAGAGTGCAGTCGTGGTCCTGCAATCGCGAGAAAGCGATCACCGGCGACAGGCTGGATATCTCGGGCGTCCCATCGCTCCAGATAGTGGAGCCTTTGAAGCGTTTTCAGTGTGCTGAGCTGATGGAACACCACATCGCTGCCTGCAGTTACCACCGCATCAAAAAGGCGTGAGTAGCAGCAACAGCGGGGGCTGCCAACATCTAACGTGCCCACCCATCTGAGCAATTCTCCGTCAGAACGACGCAATAACGTGAGCCTGCCCAACACGTCCGTACTGGCGACGATGTCGGGTTCAGCGAAGTAGCGGGCATATACAGGAAAGTCTGTGCTTCCGTATATTTTCAATAACGGGGTCAGACCGCGTGGATTGAGCTGGGTGGTCCATTTGGCGGACCATTTGCCGTCGCTGATGGTCAGAAAATGGACGTTGCCGCGGACGTCACCGACGATGGCCGAGCCCTTGTCAGGACAGGGACTTGCCGAGACGAGGCGTGCCGGCAGGTCAGACTGCCGGATCACCTGGCCTGCCGATGACCACAGACGAAGCACTCCATCTTCAGGCAGTGAGACGATTCCGGAATCGTCCCCATAGCAGGTCGAGGCCGGACCCGAGAAGTTGTGCGGCGCAGCGACTTGCCGCAGTTTCTGCTGGTCGTCGATGGAATAGACAAAGAGCCCCTGCCTGGCGGCGAGAGCCAGGAGGGAGCCATCCTGCGACACAGTGAATGTGTCCCACGGGTAATCGTGCCCGGTGATGAGTTCGCGGGCTTCCTGCTCTGCGACGCTCAAACAATGGAAGAGGCCATTGTCAGTGAGTACGAGCGTCGACTCGCGCCCATGGATGTTCAGCGGAACGATGTGGCGTACTACGGACGCAGTTTTCGGGATCTCGGTCGATGTCGTGGCTCCGGTCAGCAGGTCATAAGCGTGCAATGTCCCATTGGAATCCCCGTAAACGATGGTCTGCTGACGGTCATCGGTCAGCATTGCCGTGTCGCCGTAACCACGACCGACCAGAGGGATGTGGATCGAGGTGGGTGGATCCTCAGATGCCGGCCGTCCTGAACGGCTCAGCGTGCCAATTGCTCCACCGTCGAAAAGTGCGTGAAGCTGGCCATTGGAGCTGTAGGCGATCCCCGTGATTTCCTTCTGGCCCTTAAGCTTGCCTGCGAACAGCGGTCCGCCATCGCGAATTTCAAAGACTCGCACATCACCGTCGGTTGAGAGGGTCGCGCATTCAGTTCCGTCAGGCGCCACCCGCAGGGAACGAAGCGTAAACGCAGACAGGTTGGTGGAGCGTACGGCGCGTGAATCGAGGTCGACGACCACGAGTTTTGCTCTCAGCGTGACAAACACCGCGAGTCGGCAGTCTGGGCCACCAAAGTCGGCCTCGACGATCGCATCGTCCAAATGAGCCCGGAAGACCTGCTTGCCGGAAGGGAGACTTGAAACAAGGTAAGTCCCATCTCCACCGATCGACTCCAGAACCGAATTGTCGGCAGAAAAACGCATCGCCAGGACAGTGCACCAGCCATGCGACAGGTCGGTGTTGCCGAGAATCAGTTCCGGCTTTGGCTGCGGATCGGGAATCTGCGTCAGTTCCCACTCGGCTGCACTCAAGTCATTCTGCAATGCCGAGATCAGCACGGCGAAGCCAGCCAGAAAGAGCTGCAGCAACAGCGTTACGTCGCGCGACATGGTGATAACCCACGGAGAAAAAAGTGCCTGCGAAACATTCAAGCAGAGTTCTTCTGTGTCTTCATCGACATATGTGGCGAGATCGCACGTTAATGTGTCGAGTCAGGTTTTCAACAGGTATTTTCCAGAGAACGCACGTTTTCGCGAAACTCGACAATAGACCGACTCCGTCGCCTGGTTATGGTCCTCGCGGATGAGGAGTACCATGCTCGGGCACCATTCGCCGCACCACGTCTGTAAGCACCGAGCCGATTCGTGAATGTGAGATTGGCTACTGTCAGTGCGCTTCGGATCACTCATCATGGCGGACTCTTCAACCGTATCGCCGAACTCGGGTTCGTCGGTCCCGGCAGTTCCATGTGGTGACAGGAGGTGGGAGATGCGATCAACGATTTCCGCGTTTGCGTTGTTGCTGACAACTTTTGTGATGGCACCGACCTCAGGGCAGGATACGGGAGCGGCTGCGGTGTCGTCGCCGGACGAATTGCTTCGCACGTTTAAGGAAGGCTGGGACGAGGAACTCTGGCAGCAGAAGTTTCGTGGCAAAACCGGATACATGCGTGCGGACGATGACCGCGGCTGGCAGCTTCGCATGTTGACATTGCAGCGGCTCGTCAAGCATGGGCAGGAAGCTGTCCCCGTACTGCTGAAATCGCTCAAGTCCGATTCGACGCCTGAGCGAATTCTGGCAGCTCAGGCTCTGGGGTATCTCGGCGCGCAGGTTGCCCTCGAACCGCTGATCGAGGCCGCAAAGTCCGACGCCGATGCACTCGTGCGACTGTATGCCATCGATTCGCTGGGCATGCTCGGCGGCGACGAACAATCCGTCGACTGGAAGGCCTTGCAGAAAGCCGAGACCAACCGCGACACCCGCAAACACATCGACTACGCCATCGAACGCGGCGGAAAGAGAATCGACCCGACCGTTGCCGCGCAACTGACGGACTGGGACGCGACGACCATGAGTTCCGCGAGGCTCGGAAAGCTCGCTCCGGACTTCACTCTCGACGTCGCAACTGGCGAGACGGTTCGGCTGAGTGAATTCAAGGGGAAGAAGGCCGTCGTGCTGGTCTTCATTTACGGCGACACCTGACCTGTCTGTCATGGACAGCTCGCGCAGTTGCGCGACCAGCTTGAAGAGTTTGACAAACTGAATGCTCAGTTAATCGCCGTTGACCCCCACGAAGCGTGGTCCACAAAGTCATTGCTCAAAGAAAGCGGCCTGACCACCGACGACCTGCACTATCCACTGCTGGCCGATCCAACTCTGACGGTGAGTGCGACGTACGGTGTCGCCCTCCAGATGCGCATCCACACGGAACTCAGCAACCGCCCGGCCACATTTATCATCGACCGCGAAGGCGTTCTGCGGTACGAACGCCGGGCAAAGACGTTTGCCGATCGCCCGAAGCCGGATGACATCGTGGCCGAACTCAACAAGCTGAAATAGCCGCCGATCGTCTGCACCACACGGCAGGAGTGTGGTGCAGAGCGGAATCGGAATCACGCAAGCTTCAATCATGTCCGCCGATCGATGTTATCTGACGCTTCTGTCAGACGGTCGAGGAAGGCTTCGCACTTTTCGCGGTCCTGGGCGGTGCTGCAGAGCTGGTACTTCAGGTTGGGCTCCGCCGCTGTTCTGGGGGTGAAGTGAAGTCCGCGGTCGGTATTGGTGTGGCGGTCCTGGCGTTGGGTTGTCGTGAAGAAGACCATGCAGAAGTTTCGCCCGTCTGAAGAAAACGCAGAGCCTCAGTTGCGGCGTATCGCGGATGAACCTGTCGAAGCAGCCTGAATCAGTCCATTCTCTACGAAGTTTCTCGGTCGAGGCACGGTATCAATTCAGCAATCGAAAACTCCATCGTCACGGAAAGATACTCCCCAATGACCACGCTCATTCAGCTTCAACCAGAGGATCAATACAATCTCGCCCTGGAATCACACGTCAAGCCGCGGGACTGGACCAATCCGACTCCCGACGGACGCTACAACCTGGTCGTGATCGGAGCCGGTACCGCCGGACTGGTCACGGCACTCGGGGCGGCTGGCGTGGGAGCGAAAGTCGCTCTGGTCGAACGCGAACTGCTGGGTGGCGACTGCCTCAACGTCGGCTGCGTCCCGTCGAAGGGGATCATCAGTGCTGCCCGAGTCGCACGCACAATCCGTTACGCGGACGAGTTCGGGATCGAAGTGCCGAGCGGAGTGCATATCAACTTCGCCCGTGTTATGGAGCGGATGCGACGGTTGCGGTCTGAGATTGCTCCGAACGACTCGGCCGAACGCATTCGCAGCCTCGGCGTCGACCTGTACCAGGGCAGCGCCCGATTCACGAGTTCCAATACCGTCGAAGTGGACGGCCAGACTCTGCACTTCAAGAGGGCCGTCATCGCCACCGGCGCGCAAGCCTCTGCGCCGCCGATTCCGGGCCTCAAAGGCGTTCCGTATCTGACGAATGAGTCACTGTTCTCACTGACTGAACTGCCGAAACGGCTGGGTATTATCGGAGCAGGACCGATTGGCTGCGAGATGGCTCAGTCGTTCGCGCTGTTTGGTTCTGAAGTGTTTCTGGTCGAAGCTGAACACGGCATCCTGCCACGCGAAGACCCGAACGCGTCACGCATCGTGCAGGCGTCAATGGAACGCGACGGCGTCAAGCTGTTGTGCTGCGGGAAGAACCTGCAGTTGCGATCGGAAGGCGACCAGGTGCATCTCTCGGTGGACTCGCACGACCGGCAATACGATCAGGCGGTCGACCAGTTGCTGGTCTCGGTTGGTCGGGATCCGAATGTCCACAACATGGGGCTCGAACAGGTTGGAGTCGACTTCGACCCGCGTATCGGAGTCACCGTCAACGACCGATTGCAGACCACGAATCCCAACATCTACGCGGCCGGCGACATCTGCTCGAAATACAAATTCACGCACGCCGCCGACTTCATGGCCCGCATTGTGATTGGAAACACGCTCTTCAAAGGCCGAGCAAAGGCCAGTGCTCTGACGATTCCGTGGAGCACGTACACGTCGCCCGAGATCGCTCACGTCGGCCTGTACGAGAAGGAAGCCCAGGAGCAGGGCATCCACATCGCGACTTACGTGCAGGAATTCGCCGACGTCGACCGAGCGATTCTGGAAGGGGAAACCGAAGGCTTCGTCAAAGTGCATCTGAAGAAAGGCAGCGATCAGATCGTCGGTGCTACGATTGTCGCGGGAAACGCGGGAGACATGATTTCGGAAATCACGGTCGCCATGAAAAATGGCGTCGGTCTGAAAGGGATCGGCAGCACGATTCACCCTTATCCAACACAGGCCGAAGCCATCCGCAAACTCGGCGATCAGTACAACCGCACGCGGCTGACTCCGCTCGTCGCGTCGCTGTTCCGGAAATGGCTTAAGTGGACTCGATGAGATGCTCCAGACGAACCGGCTGAGCTGAGTGTCATTGTGGAGGAAGAAGTGACCTCGGTTAGGAAGATGCGACTTGGGTTTCTGCGGCACAATTGGAACGTTGTCCAGGAACTGCGACGTTTGAAGTTACTGCCTTCGAGGCTCTCTAAAGCTGGCGTTGGTCATCAGTCAGCATTCTCTCTGACCGCCGCACCGATTCGGTGAAAGATTTCGAGAGACTCCGGCTTGACGTGTGTAGACGGGTCTGTATATTCCGGTGCATGTCAAAGAAACCTGCAAAATCCGGAGCGCGCGAACGAATCGTGGAAGCAGCAGACAGGCTGTTTTACGCCGAAGGGATTCGCGCGGTCGGCATTGATCGGATCATTGCCGAGGCCGGAGTGGCGAAGATGTCACTCTATAATCATTTCTCGTCGAAGGACGATCTCGTGCTGGCGGTGCTGCAGTTCCGAGACGAGAAGATCACCCGATATTTCGAATCAACTATTCAAAAGCATGTCGATGACGGAAGCGATCGCCTCAATGCTTTTTTTTCTGCCCTGAAGGGATGGTTTGAGAGTAAGGGTTTCCGAGGCTGTGCGTTCATAAACGCAGTCGTGGAACTGGCAGACTCCAAAC
>JABMPE010000267.1 GCA_013203845.1 Rhodopirellula sp.
ACGCAGAAGTTCGCGGCATCGACCCCACGCATCCGGAACGCGGCCCCCTGTTTCGTCTGCCGGTAACGGTTCTGCGGACCATTCCGACAGTTGAGGATTCGGACGACGAGTTGCCGGAGAGGCTTGAAGAGGAAAGCGTTCTACATTTAGTCAACGGTTGGATGGAAGAGCACCTTGAAGACATGACTCCCGGTCGGATCGAGCGGCGTTTCATGGCGGTTCCCGACGGAGCAACGTGGGTTGACCTGCGGTTTCACATGACCGCGCACGATAACGGCGGTCGATCCCGCATGTTCATGGTCCACGCCCTGCAGGCCATTCCCGGTTTGACGAACCGCGACGGCGAGAAAAACAACGTCGTGATTCTCGAACCGGAAGTACCCAAGGTGGTCAGCTTCCCGGTCCAGCCTGGACGCACGATGGAGCTGGCGATCGCTCAGTACTGGAGCAGCCTCGGTGATTGCAACCTCGAATACGAATTGACCTTCCACGGAGTCACTCCGGATCAGCGGGAAGTGCGGCTTCAACCTGGAGACGAAGCCGTCCGTGTCGAAGTCTCGACACCACTGCAGTACGAAAAGCTGGCTCCTGCCGCAAAGCTGACAACTGTCCGACGTCTCGTGAAACCGACATCGGCAAAGATCACTCAACTGGCCGAAGACCGCGACGGCTTTGACGAAGAGCGGCGCTTCCACCGGCTCGAACTGGTTTATCCGATTGAGCAGACGTCGAGCGGCTCGGTAACACCGGGATTTTCAAAAACGGACGACCTGCTTTACGACTCAGAATACGGCGGCCACGTCTGGGCCATCTTCGAAAAGAACGGTCGCCGAGTCGCCACCGACGATATCTGGCCGCACAGTGTGTCGCTGGACAAAGGCAGCTACACGCTGAAATTGTGGCTGCGACACGATGACCGAACAAAGCTGGAATCACTCAAGTCCGCGCCGCTGTTGCTGGAACGTTCGCTGAGTTCGCCGGTTTCGCTTTCTGTTTACTCAACACTGATCGACGTCATGCAGGGTGGAGCGAAGTTCCGCAGCAGTTGGCTCGAGCCGGGAGAAAAGCAGCGGCTATTTGTGGCCAATGTTTCGTCAGCTCCGTCCGGAACTCTGGCTGGCGATATTCTGCTGGGAACGATCACCTACGGCGAAGAAGGCACGCACGATGGAGCCGGTCAGTTACCTGGCGGATTCCCCGTCAGTGTCGTGGTTTCGACAACGGACGCGGCATCAGGCACTTCGAGCAGCGATTCAACGGAGTCGGCTCCACCGAACTTCGACGAACCACTTTCTGAGGACGCCGCAAAGAATCCGAAAGCAAAGCTGTCTCGGAAACTTCGTGACGCGAAGCTGGAGTTCCTCAACTCACTTTCGATCGATTCTGACCGGGAAGCATTCGATCGTCTTGTCGAAGAAGCGTTGAAGAAAGATGCCGGCGATCTGACCGTGCTGGTCACGAAGCTTCACAAACTCGACGCCCCAAAGTCGCGAAAAGAACGGCTGAGTGAAATTGTCGAGGCAGCTGACGCGGTACTGGCTCAGCTGGACGAAGCAGCAATCGCTCTGACGCTGATTGGCCGATCTGACGCTGACGACAAGGCCGCCGCGAAGGCACGCAAGAGTGCCGAAAAGAAAAAGGCATTGCTGATCGACACGCTGTACCGCAAGGGCCGCGCACTCGGTTACATGGAGCTGCCGGAAGTCGTCGCGAAACACCCGATCAAAGATCAGCAGGCCCACGACAAGGCCTTTGAAGCCAACTACAAAGCTTTGACGAAGTGGGTGGATCCGACAGACAGCGACTACTTCCTGCTGCACATTCGCCGCGAAGCCCGCCAACACAACTATGGTGAGTCGCTCAAGTGGCTCAACAAGTACAGCAGCGGCGCCGCTCCGAACTACTGGTACTTCGAAAAACGCCGCAAGTTCTACGAAGCTCTCGGATGGAAACACCTGTCCGAGAACGCGTGGCAGGTCCGAACATCGCATTTCCCCAACGGCCAGCCATAAATCGTGCGTCTGTCCAAGAAACGGTTTCGCTCGTTGCTGCCCTGTCGTCAGGTTGACCGATCAGACTCTTCAGCAGGCCGCTGCAGAACATCAGCAGGCGACGACAGAATTTCGGTTTTGCCGAGTGTTGGATTTTGCCAGGTGATCCAAATCCTGGTGAGTCAATCAGATGAACTTTTGAATGAGGACGTTGTTCAACTGTTTGACCGGGACAACACGCTGTCAACTTCGCCTGAGGTCCGTCTTCAGCATCAGTTCGACCGCTTCCCGACCGGTGATGCCAACGGAGATTCCCAGCGTTTCGGCCTGAGGAGTACAGCCGACGATTTTTGCGTCGAACAGGTCTTCCGGTTCAACGAGCGGGTTGGCTGGTGTTCCCTTCGCAATGGCGATGGCCTGACCGAATTCGGCGGGTGTTTCCAGATCGTAGATTCCGCAGCCGACAATTCCGGCAGCGGTAATGATCGAGCAATACTGCCCGTTCACCCAGCGATTACTGATGCCAATGGCCGTTCCGTTTTCGAAGGTCAGTTGGCGACTGGTTGAGCGAGGGAGTTGGTCAGTCATGGGGTACTCCTTTTCTGATCCCGTTTCCGGGGAATCATGATCGCGGGCGGCGAACTGAGTCAGCATGGCGGGAAGGATAATCAGATCGCCCAGCAACGCGGAGCCGATGGTGGCGCAGGCCATCGAGGCAAACAGGAAGTGAGTTTGCAGTTCGCTCGTCATGACGGAACCGATACCAGCGACCATGACAACGGTTGTCATCACCAGAGCACTGCCCACGGTGACAAAGGTACGACGAATTGATGATTCGACATCGTGCCCCTGTTCACGTTCGTGACGAAAACGCATCAGGAAGTGAATAGTGTCGTCGACCGCGATGCCAAGGCAGATCGCGAAGGAACAGGCACTGGCCACGTCGAGCGATGTGTCGATGCACGCTCGCATGGCTCCGGTGGCGACAAGCGGAAAGACATTCGGGATCAGCGAAAGTAGCCCGAAACGGATTGATCGAACCGCTATCGTAATGACCACGAAGATAATGACCGCTGCCAGTGCCAGACTGTAGAACAGTTCTTTGACAACTTGCTGCACGGCCTTGCTGTCGACAATCGCTTCGCCGGTGAGGTCGATGCGAAATTCAGGATGAGACCGCGTGAGTTCTGAAAAATTACGCTCGATCCGATCAAGAATGGGGCGGTAGTGCGCCATGCCACGATCCTGAATTCTCGCAATAATTTGAACCTGTTGAATATCCGGTCTCCAGAACTGCGTTGCGAGTCCACTCGGCAGCAGCGAAGCCAGTCCCAGCTTGGCCGGTCCGTCGACTCCAGGAGCGAGTGACAATGCCTGTCGGATCGAAAGCGGTCGGCTGACTTCGGGTTCCTCGATCAGTACGTTTTCGACCGCTGCGATCATTTCCCAGAGAGTCTCGTTGCTGGGATCGTCACGCCAGGTGACGACCACACGCATTGTACGAATGCCGCCGAGTGTTTCGTCGCAATGCAGCAGGGCCTGATACGCTTCGGAAGAATGCGGTACTCGATGCCCGATCCGGTCGTCAGGTTCCAGCTTCAAGGCGACGACTGCGAGCGCCGCTGTCACCAGAATTCCGGCAACCGTGACCAATCGCGATCGCCGAATGACCAGATCGATCAGCCAGCCGAGACGACGCATGCCCCGTTCGACGATGTCGCGCTCTGAGCCGGCATGAATCCGACGTCCGATCCATGAACTGCTCACGACGGGAATGACCAGGATCGCCGCGACAAAAGCAATCAGGACGCCGATCGCGCACGCTCGACCAAAGCCCTGAATGATCTCGGAGTCGGCCAGCAGCAACGATCCAAAACCGATGGCGGTCGTGAGCGACGTCAGCAGACAGGCTCCGCCGACATGTTCGATGGCCGAAGCGGCGGCCTGAATCTGACTGCCTTTGACGGCGTCAGGATCGGAAGGGTCCTCGATCCGCTGTTGCCGAATATGCACGACCAGATGTACGCCGTCCGTGAAGCTGACCATTAGAATCATCACGGGCAGAATGACCTGTGCCAGATCGTTGTTGGCCTGCCCCAGCAGTTCCAGCCAGCCAAGCGTCCAGAAAACTCCGACAGCGGACCCGCTGCACGAAACAATGATGGCCGGCAACCCTCGAAAAATGATCAAAGCCAGCACAACCACAACGGCAGCCGCGATGACCACGATCTTCTTGTGATCTCGCTTGAACGCGTCGTTGTAGGCTCGCCACAACGGAACAGTGCCGGTAATTCGCAGTTTGATCCCGACCGCGGCCAACACACCTTCCGCCTTCTCCCGAATCGTGATGATGGATTCTCGCTCGGAGTTCATGACACCAATCAGCATGGTTCGGCGATCGTCAGAAAGCAGCTGACCAGCTACCAATGGATGACTGGCGATCACGTCACCAACAGCCTGTGCCTCTTCAACTGTCGCAACCTCTTCAGGCAGCAAAAGCCGAGTTCCGAACAGCGTGACTTGAGGCAAGCTACCAATCCAGAACACGACATCCTTGCCGCCCTGATCTGCAAACTCGTCCGCGATAATGTCGACCGTTTCGTGCAGCGCGGCGATCCGACGAGGCTGAAAAAAGTCTTCGCACTCAAGGACCATGAACCAGGAAAAGCCGGATGACCTGTTGGGAAACTTCTCCTGAACGTCGCGTAGAACACGCGTCTGGTCTTCCGAAACCCAGTTGCTGTAAGACGGCTCAAAGAATTGCAACCCGGTCAGGCCGCAGACCGGCGGAATGCTCAACAGCAGAATCAGGCACCAGACCGTACGACGGTGTTGCGAGAGAAAGACTCCAAGTCGTCGCATGTGTAATCAGTTCCCTCTGGTCGTGACACGGCGACTCGTCGGCGGAAATCGTTCATCTCGTAATGTCACGGCGAATGGTCGGCATCTGTTGAGAACTATGCAACCTGTCCGCCATCACCTGGCAGTTCCTGGCGTCTCGCGGGACAGGAACAACTCTCAGTCCATCGCCTCGGAATTGACCAAACCATCAATGCCGCAGAACGTGAACATTGACGCAATTTTGCCGGTAGCCGTATCATGGCGTTCGACTTTCACGCCGATAACCTCAATCACGCCCGCCTCTTAACTCCTTCCCGGGACTTTGATCATGTTGACGATTTTTGGTCGTTCTGACCGCCGTACCAGCCGGCTTTGTGATCAACACTCGCGTCGCAGTTTCCTGACCGTCGGTGGCATGGCTCTGGGCGGAATTGGTCTATCGAACGTGCTTCGGGCGGAAGACGAATCCGGAACGAAGACGTCTCACAAGGCGATTATCAATATCTACATGCCTGGCGGACCTTCACACATTGATCTCTGGGATTTGAAGCCCGACGCGCCAGCCGAAGTTCGTGGCGACTTTCGGCCCATCGCGACCAACGTGCCAGGCATCGAAATCTGCGAGTTGTTCCCGCGCATGGCTCAGATGATGGACAAGTTCGTTCCCGTCAGATCCATCTCCGATGCTGACGGCAGGCACGACGGCTATCAGTGCATGACCGGCTACCGTCGCGGCGACCGGCAGCCGCCGGGTGGCTGGCCGGCGGTCGGTTCGTGGGTTTCAAAGATGCAGGGACCGGTCAACAACGCGGTGCCGCCGAATGTTTCGCTGATGTACAAAACCGGAAACGGAACCTGGGGTGAAACGGGTGCCGGAGGATTTCTGGGAGTCGCACACAGCCCGTTTAATCTTGTGGGACGTGAAGCTCGCAGCAGCAACGAAAGCATGGTTCTGCAGGGAATCTCGCTGGAACGTCTCCGCGACCGGAATCAGCTGGTGCGGTCGATCGACCACTTCAAGCGAGCCACTGACACGTCCGGCGTGATGGACAGCATGGATATTTACTCGCAGCAGGCGCTGGGAATTCTCTCCACGTCAAACCTCGCCGACGCACTGGATCTCTCCAAAGAAGATCCCGCCGTTGTCGCGCGGTACGGCAAAAGCGACGAGAAGTTTCAGCGCGATGGCGCTCCGAAAATGATCGAAAACTTCTGCGTCGCTCGACGACTGGTCGAAGCCGGCGCGCGATACGTTTCATTGAACTACAGCCGCTGGGACTGGCACGGCGGCGACGGCATGAACTACCCACGCTCGCGTCAGGAGTTTCCGCTGCTTGATCAGGGATTGTCGGCACTGGTCACTGATCTGCACGAACGAGGCCTCGACAAGGACGTCTCCGTCGTTGTTTGGGGCGAGTTCGGTCGTACGCCGAGAATCAATCAGAACAACAGCCGTGATCACTGGCCGCAGGTCTCGTGCGCAATGCTCGCCGGCGGTGGAATGCCGACCGGGCAGGTCATTGGCCGCACCAATCGATTGGGCGAACATGCTGTTGAACGACCGGTCAAGTTCCAGGAAGTCTTCGCCACGCTGTATAAAAACGCCGGTCTCGACACGCGAGCCGTCCGAATTTTTGACCAGGGTGGCACACCGCGTTACCTCGTCGAGAACGGCATCGAACCGATTCACGAACTCGCCTGACGGTTTTATCGCTCGGGCGTCCGTGTCCCTGGCTGCCCGCGTCCCTGACTGGAATCTGAGTCGTGTTATCTTCTCGCCTGTTCTGGAAACTGTTTCTCGTCTACGCACTCCTGTCAGCGATCACGGCAGCTTCCGTCATCACGATTCTCGGAGATCGCCTGCGAGGGATCGCGTTTGAGCAGGAGTCCCGGCGGCTACACGATTCGGCAGTGACGATGGTCGGGTTGCTGGGCAACTCTTTTGATACCGCTCGTCACATCAGTTTGACCGAAGCGGTCAACGCGATCGCGATCGAGAACAGTACGAGAATCACGCTGATCCGGGAGGACGGCGTCGTCATCGAAGATTCCGAAAGCGATCCGCTGACGATGGAGAATCACGCTGACCGAATCGAAGTCGAGCTGGCTAGAAAATCCGGCACAGGATCATCGCGACGCGTCAGCCCGACACTGGGTATTTCCATGCTTTACCTGGCGATTCGAGTTGGTGACGCTTCGAATCCCGTTGGTTACGTTCGGCTTTCAGTGGCGATGGACGCTGTTGAAGCGGAGATCAATTTCGTACAGAAAATCGTCGGAGGCACATTCGTGGCAGTGAGTCTGCTGGCTCTGGCTCCGATGTTTCTGATTCTCCGAAGAATCATTCAACCACTGGTCATGCTTAAAACGGCAGCAAACGCCATTACGTCTGGAGATCTTCAACAGGTGGTTCGTGTCGATCGGCGAGACGAACTCGGATCGCTGGCCGAAGCGTTTAACACCATGAGTCACGACCTTTCCGCGAGGATGTTTGAGCTGCGGCGGACCAGCCAGGAGTTGTCGGAAAGCAGTCGGCTGTTGTCGACCGTCTTTGGTTCAATGGTGGAGGGTGTCATCGCTGTCGACAATGACGAAAACATTCTCTTCGCCAACGAAGCAGCTCGCGAACAGCTGGATTTTCGAGACCGCGACCTTGTCGGTCGCCCGGTGTGGGAATGCGTCCGCAACGAAACGGTGCGGACGGTCGTTCGACAGGCAATGTCCGGGCTGGAGCGGTCTGTTGAGTGTCAGCTGCCTCGGCACGGAACGATCGTCGAAATTGAGGCGACGCCACTGGCCGAAAATCCATGCCCAGGGGTCGTGCTGGTCTTTCACGACGTCACCGAACTGCGCCGACTCGAAAATATCCGGCGAGAATTTGCATCGAACGTTTCGCATGAACTCAAGACGCCGCTGACAATCATCCAGACTTCTGCCGAAACGCTGCTGGACGGAGCCATTGACGATCCGGAATTCGCCCGACGATTCATCCATCGAATCGATGAGCAGGGACAACGGTTGCACGCCCTGATCATGGACCTGCTCCAGCTGTCGAGAATCGAATCCCGAGAGCAGTCATTCGATGTAACTGCGGTACCGGTACGGCAGGTCGTCAAGTCTCTGGCAGACCAACTGATCACTCTGGCTCAATCGCGCAACGTTGCTTTGGAACTCGACGAGACTGCCGAAGAAATTCATGTCGCTGCGGATGCCGGCGCCTTTCGCACCATCATGGAAAACCTGCTGAGCAACGGACTGAAATACACTCCGGGCGGTGGCCGCGTCGCGGTTTCCTGGAAACATGACGACACCCATGCCGTAATTTCTGTTCAGGATTCCGGGGTCGGCATTTCCCGAGAGCATCAGAAACGAATCTTCGAGCGATTTTTTCGAGTCGACCGGGCGAGAACGCGAGAAATCGGCGGAACGGGACTGGGACTGGCGATCGTGAAGCATCTGGCCAGCGTCTTCGATGCACAGGTTTCCGTCCAAAGCGAAGTGGGGAAAGGAAGCATTTTCTCGCTCAGAATTCCGCTTTGGCAGGACGCATCGGAAGCCACTTCGTCCACTTGAAATGCCGGGTCCGCAGAGCAGCAAGCCACAGGTATCAGGCTGCTGCGTAAGTCTGGATCAGCTTCGACAGACCTGTGTTCGTCGTTGGAACAGTCAAAATCTCGCCCGATTCTGGCCGACGACGGCATCGCGTTCACTGAATTCGCCACCACGTTGAAGTGCAGCGAAGATACCATAGAATCCCGCCTCTTAATCATTTCTTAACACTCCTCTGGAAGTGGTGGCGACTTGGATATTTCAGCATTCTTCAAGCTGGCTCTTGAAATCATCGGCGGACTCGGCATTTTTCTGCTCGGCATGAAGCACATGTCTGACGGAATGCAGGCGGTCGCTGGCACCAGCCTGAGGCGACTGATTGGAGCGGTCACGAACAATCGTTTTTTCGCCACGATTGTCGGTGTACTTGTCACTTGTGTCGTTCAGTCGAGTTCGATTACGACGGTCATGGTGATCGGATTTGTGAACAGCGGCGTCATGCAGCTGGGGCAGGCGATCGGCGTCATCATGGGCGCCAATATCGGAACGACGATCACCGGCTGGATTCTGGTCCTGAAGATCGGCAAGTACAGGCTGCCATTGCTGGGCGGATCAGCGTTCTTCTACCTGTTTTCTCGAGGCGACCGGTGGCGATACTGGGCGATGGCGACAATGGGTGTCGGCATGGTCTTCTTTGGCCTCGAAGTGATGAAAGACGCCTGTTCGATCATTAAAGAAACGCCTGCCTTCGAAGCGTGGTTTCAACGATTCAACGCCGACACCTACTTTGGCGTGCTCGGGTGCGCTGCTGCAGGTTGCGTGTTGACGGTGCTGGTTCAGTCTTCTTCAGCAACGCTGGGCATCACAATTTCACTGGCCGTTCAGGGAGTCATCTCGTACGAAACTGCTGCCGCCCTGGTACTCGGTGAAAACATCGGAACCACGATCACAGCATTCCTGGCGTCGTTGGGAGCGACGACGAATGCCCGACGAGCGGCTTACTTTCATGTGATTTTCAACATCATCGGAGTCTTCTGGATCACGTTGATTTTTGGCTGGTACATCGACCTGATTCAGTCTCTCGTTGATGGTGATGTCGCCACAGCCGTGATGGTCGATGGCAAACAACTTTCCCTTACACAACCGCGGCGATTGCTGCGACACACAGCGTGTTCAACATCACCAATACCATAATCTTTCTGCCGTTTGTCCCGATCTTCGAGCGACTTCTGACTCGACTCGTTCCATCCAAGGGTTTCAAAGAAAAGCCGCACCTGACAGACCTCGATATCCGCATGCTCGACACGCCGCTGCTGGCAATCGAACAATCGCGGAAGGAGATCGAGAAAATGAGCGACGGCTGCTCAAAAATGCTCGCCTGGAGTGCCGAACTTCTCCAGCAGGACGAACCCGATAAAGCACTCGCTGATCGATTGAGGCAGCGTGAACAGGTACTGGATTCGGTCCAGGACGAAGTCGCCGAATTCGTCACTCATCTGCTCTCTGGAAATGTCCCACATTCGGTCGCGACAGAAGCACGACGCCAGATGCACATGGCTGACGAATACGAATCCGTCAGCGATTACATCCTCGACCTCGACAAGTTCGACCGCAAGCTTCGCAAGGAAGGTGAACGGTTCAGCGAGCAGCAGCGTACGGACCTTGTAAAACTCAATTCCCAGGTATCCGGGTACCTGACCGAGGTTAATCAGGCGCTGACCGCTGGCAACAAAGCTGTTCTCACCAAAACCGATCCAACGGCCAAGCGGATCCGCGATGAAGTCAAACAGCTGCGTCAGAAGCATCTGGCAGAATTGTCCGGCGGTTCCATCGCTCCGGTCGTCATGGTTGCCTGGTTAGCTTCTCTGAACGCGTACTCAAAGATTCGCGAGCACACTCGGGAAATTGCAGAAGCGATTTCAGAAGCCAGGTAGCCACCACCTCAGTCATGGCGTCTGCCAGTGAGCAGTCGTGTCATTTCAAAAATGACACGCCCCGAATTCGCTTTTTGAAACTCAAATTCGGTCGGGATCTCGCTGAGCATTTTGGCTGGAGAAGCCTCCGGATTCTCTGTAAACAGCCAATCTCGCATTTCCCATAAACAGTATCACAGATTTGACTTACAAGATTACACCCGGGCTCGTCCACGCCATGCCGAGCCGTCTTGATTAACGTTTTCTTAACAATTCAACGGGGATCGTCTTCACAATCGCTTCGTAGGTTTCGCTCCAATTCCCGGGGGCATGGTGCACCGGACAGTATTGGAACGCGGCAACGAGGCACGCAATGACGCTCAAATCAGTATCGACCGGCCTGACAACCCTGGTCTTCTCTTTCGCTTTACTGGCATTGAACTCTGGCTGCGAAGTCAAAAGTACGACGCCGACGGCGGAAAGTGATCTCGAATCAGGATCGACAACCGGAAGTGGGGCAGAAACTCCGTCTGACGGAGCATCAGACAACGGGCAAAAACGAGTCCTGATCGACGGCTCAAGCACTGTGTACCCGATCTCGCAAGCTGTTGCTGAAGAATTTCAGGCATCGCATCCGAACGTGAAGGTGGTTGTCGGAACCTCGGGCACAGGCGGCGGATTCAAGAAGTTCATCGCTGGTGAAACAGACATCAACGACGCGTCGCGGCCGATCAAAGAAAAAGAAGCGGCTCACTGCAAAGACAATGGTATTGAATACATCGAATTGAAGGTCGCCATCGACGGAATCAGCGTTGTCGTGAACCCGGAAAACGACTGGTGCAAAGCCCTCACCGTCGCTCAGCTGAAGAAGCTGTGGGAACCCGGCAGTACGGTGACCAAATGGAGTGAACTCGATCCCTCCTGGCCGGCTGAAGAAATCCGCTTGTTCGGTCCTGACACGGACTCTGGCACGTTCGACTACTTCACTGACGTTATCTGCGGCGAAGAAGGTGCCAGCCGAACCGGTTACACCCCCAGCACCGACGACAACGTTCTGGTCCGCGGCGTTTCCGGTGAGAAGTACTCACTGGGTTACTTTGGCTTTGCGTACTACCTTGAAAACGCCGCCAAACTCAGAGCCGTGCCGGTTTCCGCAACGGAAGATGTTGCCGACGCCGTCGCCCCGACTCCTGAGACCATCGAAGGCGGCACGTACACTCCGCTGTCACGACCGCTGTTCCTCTACGTGAACAAGGCCAAGCTGGCTCGACCGGAGCTGGCTGAATTCCTGACATATTACCTTGAGAAAGGTCAGGATCTCGTTGGTGAAGTCGGCTACGTTCGTCTGGGCCAGGAAACTCATGCGGAAACAGCCCAAACCTTGAAGCAGGCGATCGGCGAGTAACACTCGGATCACTGAACTCAGTCGGCGGGTTGTCTGCTTAAAATCAGCCAACCCGCCTGGAGATTCTGCAGATGTCGATTGCTTCCGTACCCGAAGCACCGCTTTCATCAGCAACCAGCTCACTGCATCGATCAGCGTCGTTTGTCCGCCTCAAAGAGACGGGCATTCGGTCGCTGTTGTTTCTTTGCGCGGCCGTCTCAATTCTGACGACCTTCGGAATCGTGACCGTGTTGTTCAGCAATGCGATCTATGATCTGTCACCGCAACGAGTCGGTGCCGACGGCATTGCGAAGCCTAACGAAGCGTTCTTTCAACAGGTTTCGCTGACGGAGTTCGTCACCGAAACCCGCTGGACTCCGCAATTCTCGGAAAAGCATTTCGGAATCATGCCGCTGATCTGTGGCACGCTGCTCGTTTCCGGAATCGCCGCGTGCATTGGCCTGCCGATCGGTCTATGCAGCGCCATCTTCCTGAGCGAGTACGCAGCGCCGCGCACCAGAGCGGTTATCAAGCCGGTGCTCGAAATCCTTGCCGGAATCCCAACAGTCGTTTATGGGTACTTCGCTCTGGTCTTCGTCACTCCGTACATTTTGAGACCGCTGTTTCATGACCTGCTGGGGATGGATGTCGGAGTTTTCAACGCGGCCAGTGCAGGAATCGTCGTGGGGATCATGATCATCCCGATGATTTCATCACTCAGTGAGGACGTCCTGCGATCGGTACCGCGCAGCTTACGTGAGGCAGCGTACGCACTCGGCTCGACGCGTTTCGATGTCTCAACACGAGTCGTCGTCCCTGCCGCCTTGTCAGGAATCATCGCCTCATTCCTGCTGGCTGTCGCCAGAGCGGTTGGAGAAACAATGGCGGTCACGATCGCTGCCGGACAAACAGCAACGGTGACAGCTGATCCGTTTCACAGTGTGGCGACGATGACTTCTTACATCGTGAATGTCAGCCTCGGCGACACGGAAATCGGCAGTATCGAAGAAAAGAGCATCTACGCCGTCGGCTTGGCCCTGTTCCTCATGACGCTGGTTATGAACATCATTTCGCAGTTTGTTCTGCGACGTTTCCGGGAGGTCTACAATTGAGCGACCAGGAAATCGAATACGCTGCACTTCTGAAGCGGCGACACCGAATTTCGCTCTGCTTCGAGTGGTGCTGTCGTCTCGCCACCGGATCGGCATTACTGTTTCTCGCCGTGCTGCTGGCAGGTGTGATCTGGCAGGCGTGGGGCTGGCTTGACCTGCAGTTTCTGACCGGGTTTGACTCCCGCCGCCCTCAGAACGCCGGACTCCTCGCCGGACTGTGGGGCACGTTCTGGCTGATTCTGTTTACAACAATCTTCACCGTGCCAATGGGTGTCGGAGCGGCGATCTATCTGGAAGAGTACGCCACCGATAATCGGTTCACGCGGCTGATCAAGCTCAACCTGTCCAACCTCGCAGGAGTTCCATCAATCGTCTACGGAATGCTCGGCGTCACCGCGTTCGTGCGAATGTTCGGCCTGATTTCAGCTGCTGATGGCTGGACCGCTGCAATCTCGCTCGGTTTCGGAACACTTGAGATTCCGCTGCCTCTGGGCCGGTGCCTGCTGGCCGGGTCGTGTACGCTGAGCCTGCTGATTCTTCCGGTGGTCATCATCGCATCGCAGGAAGCCTTACGGGCTGTCCCCCCTTCAATCCGGCATGCGTCTTACGCTTTAGGAGCGACCGAGTGGCAGACGATTCGCCATCAGGTTCTGCCCGCTGCTGTGCCCGGCATCGCGACTGGCATCATTCTGGCTCTGTCGCGAGCAATGGGTGAAACCGCTCCGTTGATCATGATCGGAGCGTTAACGTATCTCGCATTCGCCCCCGGCAATCTCAACACTCCCATGGAAGCCTTTCAGGATCCTCAGCGTGTTCTCGACGCACCATTTGACATGTTCACCTCGATGCCCATCCAGATTTTCAACTGGGTTGGGCAGCCGAAGGCAGAATTTCAGAACGTCGCGGCCGCTGGCAGTCTGGTGCTGATTATTCTTCTGGTCGTTTTCAATGCGACCGCAATCGTGATCCGGAACCGAGCCCAGAAACGCATCACCTGGTGATCAACTCATGAATTCATCGCCCACCGTTCTGACAACAAACGTAATCGACCAGAATGAGGTACTTCGTGTGGACGTAACCCGAGCTGAAACAGCGGCGACGCGCGACAAGCCAGGCGATGGCAAAATCGTGACGGCACGCCCCATTGTCAATAAATCGTCTTCTGTCGATGCAAAATACGCCATTAAGATTCGCGCGAAGAACGTCGACTTCTACTACGGCGATCACCAGGTGCTGTTCGATGTGTCGCTTGATATTCCCGAGAAGTCAGTGACCGCGTTGATCGGCCCGTCCGGCTGTGGGAAGAGCACGTTCCTGCGAATGCTCAACCGGATGAACGACATCATCGACGGCACACACCACACCGGAGATGTACTGCTTGAAGGAGCCGACGTCTACAACCCATCCGTCGACGTCGTGCTGCTGCGAAAACGCGTCGGCATGGTGTTTCAGAAGTCGACCCCGTTTCCGAAATCGATCTTCGACAACATCGCGTACGGGCCGAAGGTCGCCGGACTCCGCAACAAAGCGAAGCTTGCCGAAATCGTCGAGACGTCACTCAAACGCGCCGCATTGTGGGATGAAGTCAAGGACCGCCTGAACAGCTCGGCGATGGCACTTTCAGGTGGACAGCAACAACGGCTGTGCATCGCCCGAACTTTGGCGACAGACCCTGACGTGATTCTAATGGACGAGCCAGCATCGGCGCTGGACCCGGCCTCCACTGCCCGTGTTGAAGATCTCATCTTCGAACTTAAGAAGAACTACACCATCGTCATCGTGACTCACAACATGCAGCAGGCGGCTCGTGTGAGTCAGCAGACAGCGTTCTTTTTCCAGGGAATACTCGTCGAAACAGGTGACACGCGAAAACTCTTCACCAACCCTCAGGAAAAACAAACCGAAGACTACATCACCGGACGGTTCGGGTAGAAATGGTTCGTCGTCTTGTGAGCCGTATGTACGGGTATCAGACATCGGCGATGAAAACCGTCGACTCATCGAATCATGAAAACCCAGGATCGGTGCCTGCGGTTGCGAATCAACTGGCTGCTCGCTGAACTTCCGGAAAGGCTGGATCAATATGTCAATCCATCTCGAACGTGACCTCGACGGATTGCACCACGATATTCTGCACATGTGCTCGGTCGTCGAAGACATGATTCACCGAGCGGTTGACGGTGTGCGTTCACCAAGCATTGAACTGGCCAAGGAACTGGCCAGGACCGACGACGAAATTGACGCGATGGACGTTCAGATCGAGAACGACTGTCTGAAGATTCTGGCCCTGCACCAGCCTGTCGCCATCGACCTGCGTCGCATTGCCACCGTGCTGAAGATCACCGGCGAACTGGAACGTGTGGCGGACCTGGGTGTCAACATCGCTGAAAGAGCTGCTGGACTTTTTGGCAAACCCGAAGTGCTCGTCTCAGACAAACTCCCGGACATGTCCCGCAAGGCGCTTGAGATGCTGCATCGCAGCATTGATTGTTACGTCGAACTTGACAGTCAGGGTGCCAGAGAGATTCTGGCACAGGACGATGAAGTTGACCGTTTGAACGCTGAAATCATCGCGGAACTTCACGATGTCATGCGATCGTCGCCCGACATGGTCGAGCCCGCTTTGCATCTTTTCTCGGCAACCCGCCACATCGAACGCGTTGCCGACCATGCCACGAATATCGCGGAAGACGTCGTCTTCATGGTCGAAGGTGTCATCATTCGGCATCGTGCCAATTTTCGCGAAACACAGACTTAACATCCTGATTCTCCGAATCAGTTTTCAGCGTCAGTCGTCACTCGCCCCCCAGTTGGCGAAGCAACATCTGGTCAGACGAGTCACCCACTAATGTCAAATCAAACCGTACTGATCATCGAAGACGAGCCGTCTCTGGTTGAGGTTCTATCCTACAACCTGGAAAAAGAAGGCTTTGAAGTCCTGACCGCCAATAACGGACGGGATGGACTGGAACGTGCGCGAGCCGTGCTGCCGGACCTGGTCATACTCGACCTGATGCTCCCACTCGTTGACGGGTTGCAGGTTTGTGCGCAACTGCGTGGCGACGCCCGCACTCAGAACATTCGCGTGCTGATGCTGACTGCACGCAGCGAAGAAACGGACGAAGTGGTTGGCTTCAATGTTGGCGCCGATGACTACGTGACCAAGCCCTTCAAAGTCCGACCGCTCATTCATCGAATCAAAGCGCTGCTCCGCCGGAACGAAAAGAGCAAGTCGGAAACGTCCGTGCTGTCAGTTCACGGCGTGGAGATCGACAAAGCCAGTTTCGAAACCCGAGTCAACGGCGCCGAACTCGAACTGACCCGCACTGAATTCCGGCTGCTGTGGACCTTGATGCGGCAACCGGGGCGGACGTTCTCCCGACTCGAACTGATGGACAGCAGCCGCGGTATGGATGCCAACGCCCTTGAGCGGACGATCGATGTCCACGTGCGGGCTCTGCGTAAAAAGATGGACGAGACCGGAGACCTGATCGAAACCGTGCGAGGCATCGGCTACCGCTTTAAACGCGAGTAACCAATGACCAACGAGTCTCGCGCTGGCTGCTTACGCGGCGTGGCAGCGTGATCCCGGTTTTAACGCGACTTCTGCCCGAAACCCCGCAACGTTGCCAGGTTTCGCCAGACAGATCGGCGTTACCCGTCGGTCAGTTCGTAAAGCCCCTGACCGAGATACCGCAGCCGCCCCTGTCTGGCAAGTTCTTCCCAGACTTCTCTCGGATACTGATTGGGCGGAGTAACCGCGACGACACCGGACTTGTTCCCGTTGCTCATCGGCCCGTAACCCATGCGGGATTCATCATCCAGCCGTGTCACTTTCAACCGTTTCCGGAAAGCCTTCATCGCCTTCTTCAATTCGTCTTTCGACGGTGGTTCCGGAGTCGTTTCAGCTTCCGCGTCGCTCATCAGAATGCTCCTGAGGTGGTTCGAGTCGCGGAAACTAACAGGTTTGACTCAGAAGTGAAAAGTGCATCCTGGTTGAGAAGCTGACCGTTCGTGAACGACCGGGAAAGTATGGCTTTCGATTCTGGCAGAAACTACTGGAATTCGACCGGAACATCTTCAGCCCCGAGGCCATCTCCGCATCGATCGACGACATCCACCTGAATCCTGCCAAGTGTGCCCCGCGTGAAAAGCCATCGACAGGCAATGGTCGAGTGCCCGATTTTATCAGGCCGGAAAGATCGGTTCAGATTTACCGTCTCTGGCTCGGCCCGATTCCTCATCGTTTGATAAATCGAGCACGCAGAAGGAACACGGCTGACAGCACTGGCAGAGCCAGTGGCACACATAGGGTGCTCGACAGTGCCACCCTGCCGTTTCAGTTCGAGTCGCAAAACCCACCAACACTCGAAGGCCAACCACCGCCATCGCAACAAATCCTCGACGGCCCGTGTCAACTCCTCAGGTAGGGTGCGTCTCGACGCACCATCCGAAATGACTGGTGCGTCGAGACGCACCCTACGTCACTACGTCCCGACTTAATCAGGAAATGCTTCGTCAAGTAGTTGGAGCCGAAATTCATCGTCCGTCGCGGCACGATAGACTATTGGCTGATGGTACTTTCGAAAACTTGACCTGCGACCGTGTGAGCATTCTGTGATCGCGGCTTCTTCCCAACCTTCAATAATATCCTTTTGCAGTTGAGAAGGTTTGTCTGAAGAAAAACTGACAAACAACGGAGCGTTACTTTGCGTCTCTCCGCTGTGTCCAGGACGAAAGCAAAAGAACGACATTACATTCGGCATTCGTTCAATTCGCTGTCGCATTGATACAGGCAAAATCAGCCCAAACCCCGAAGTGCTGGAAATTGGTAAAGATGCAGCCAAGACGTAACGACGGATGATCGTTACAGCGATACTGCCATCTTTGGGCAGTGACATCGAAAGGCGTGGGTCGTCAGGGCCAAGTTCTGTAACTTCAATCAGCTTTCCTGCCAGGCCCAACCACCAATTGGCCCATTCTCGACTCGGGGCCATCCGTAGTCGTTCAATTAGATCACTCGCCTCTGCCGCAATCGACGTTGGCTGCTTCCCTGAAAGTCGAGACCACACCCCGACGAAACTCTTCGGAAGTCTCGTTGTCACTTTTGAATCTTCGATGATCGGAAGGCTATCGATGAAGTCTCTTATGAACGGCGGTTCAAAGGGGACGATCTGCTCCCAAAGATCATCGAACCATAATTCGAGTTCAGAAACCTGTTCGCACTCTGTGAACTGGACTGACATTTCGACTCTTCTTGTAATTCCTTTCTTTGTCATATTCGCCGAGCCCACCAAGGCTTGCCGTCCGGCGATTAGAACTTTTGCGTGTAAGCCCTGGCAATGGCGAACTCTTTCGAAGTTCAGATCTATGAAATCGGCAAACGCTTCTCTTTGAGTTCTCGGTTGTAATTTGAGCAGTTCCTCAATATCGGTTATCAGCCACCATTCTCGCGTCTTGTCGGTCAACCTTTGGAGATATTCGAGCCCGATGTACGGGCACGTGATCCTCACATCCTCGTCTGAAACCATGTTGATAATGGCATCATCGAATGGAGATACACCGCCCTGCATTGACTGCGGCGTGTGGTAAATCAGGCGTGAAGCCATAGTCAATACCCTTGCAGTGTCGCAAATGTCATGGTTTTGCAGCGAAGTGCCAGTGACACACCTTTCAGAAAGTCTGTCAAGCGAGAACCTGTTCCGCTGAGATGTCGATCCAGGTGGAAAACATTTCGCCGGGGCCGAGGGTTTTCCAGCCGGTGTTGAGGCCCTGTTTTGCTGCCTCACTCTGCTCCAGGTTGATGGCGTCGGTCACGCACGTGTAAGGCTCGAAGCAGATGGCGTTGCGATTGGGCGGCGTGTAGATCACCAGTTCCGTAAAGCTGCCGGGGTTTCGCTGAGCGATCTGCAGGCCGGCGGCTTCGTCCATGATCACGCATTCGACGATGTCGGCGGGGACTCCACTGAAGACGTCGTCCAGTTTGCGCTCGCCGAAGTACACGCCGTCGGTCAGTGGAACGTCAGACGGCAGTGCAGATTTTTTACCGGTCGGCAGGCAGTCGATCAGTTCCCACTGTTCGGTGACCGGAGCGACACACAGGCATTTGTCGGCTTCGGTTTCGGCGGTCAGCGGCAGCTTGAAGTACGCATGCGTGCCCAGACCCCACGGCAGAACGACCTTGTCTGGATTGAAGATCTCAAACTTCGACTGCAGCGTCGCTCCGGAAATTTCGTACTGGACGCGGATGATGAAATCGGCCGGCCAGAGTTTCAGCCGATCGGGAGCATCTTCGCTGAGCTGGAACTCGCCGATCACAAAGTCGTCACCCTGCGCGACGATTCGCCACGGACGGTCAATGCAGAGACCATGAATCGCGTTGCCAGTGTTGTCGTAACCGACTTTGTCGGCGGGAAGCTGATAGTCCTTGCCAGCCCACGAGAAATTTCCGCCTTTGATTCGGTTGGGAAACGGAAACAGCAGCGGTATACCGTTGCCACTCACCCGCCCTGCCCCGTCGGCAAAGCCGGCCTGAGAATCGATCACGTCGACGACGCGACCGTCAATGTCGGCTTTGAATTCAAAACAGTTAAAGCCTCGATCAACAGAGATGCGGGCGGTGGAATCGGAGTCCGCGGACTCAATCGAGACGATGTTTGACATGGTGAATGTTCCAAATCGAAGCGGGAGTGAATGATTTTTCGTCATTCCCGCGAAGGCGGGAAACCAGAACACATGCAAAACTGGTTTCCCGCCTGCGCGGGCATGACATCGTTGCGAATCGGAATATCAGCGGGAGTTTCTGTGCAAGTTTCAAGAATCGTCCAGACTTCGTCAGGCCGAGCCTGACCAACGGATTGGAGTGAAGAATATGTCACGCGGCAGCGGATGTCTCGCGTGTTTGGCGCCGCGGGAGTTACGATTCCAGCTGTTTGCCAGCCTCTGCAGGAGAAACGTCATGCGTCGCATCTTGAGTTTACTCTGTCTTATCGGTGGTTTCGGACTGCTGATGTCTCCAGGTTTGGTTGCCGACGACGTCGTTCCGGCACTGACGATTGACTCGCCGATGTCGCCTCCGACGTGGGCGTTGCTGCAGCGGAAACTGTTGCAAGCCAACGCGGACGCGTGCGAAGAGTTCTACCGTCGGTATTTCGACGAGCGTGGTTTCCTGCTTTGCGTGGAACGGTGGGGCGGCGACGACGGGCCGGACGATGCGATCGAGAACTGCCATCGCTGGCCGATCCTGCACGCTCTGGGAGCCGACGACCGGATTCTGCAACTCTACAAGCAGGCGTGGGAGGGACATCTGCGACAGTACACGCTGGCCAGAACGACTCACGTACCGTTTGCCAGAGACGGCATGTACTACCGCGAGTTTCCGGTGATGTTCGACTGGCTGCATCACGCGGAAGGGCTGACAGTCTTCTGCCTGCAGGGCTTGTCGGACCCGCACGATCGCAACCTTCTGCTGCGGACGCAGAGGTTTGCCGGCTTCTACCTGAACGACAATCCTCAGGCACAGAATTACGACTCGAAGCATCGCCTTATTAAGAGCATGTTCAACGGCAGTCGCGGGCCGTTGCTGAGGCCGGCAACGGGGCTCGACTGGGCTGGCGACCCGATCGAGATCGAGCACCGGTTTGAACTCGGACACGGCGAACGCAACTACGAAGAAATGCTCGCTCACTTCAAAGATTACAACGACATCGTCGGAGACCATCCTCAGAACCTGCTGTCGACGGCTCTGGGACTGAATGCGTTCATGCTGACCGGAGAGACTCGGTATCGGGATTGGGTGCTGGAATACGCCGACGCCTGGCGGCAGCGGATGGTCGATAATGGCAACATCATTCCGACAAAGATCGGACTCGATGGAAAGACTGGAGGACCGGACGGTAAGTGGTACGGTGGCGTTTACGGCTGGGGATTCAGTATCGAAGTGCCTCAAACGGGCGAACTCGCTCACCGCAACACGCATTACCTGGGCCTGCCCAGTTTCATGAATGCCTACCTGCTGACTGGCGAGGATCGGTTTCTCGACCCGTGGCGAAAACAGATCGACGTGATCAACGCTCAGGCAAAAACCATCGACGGAAAGCAGCAGTACCCTCGCATGTTCGGCGACGACGGCTGGTACAGCTACTCCACCGCGAAGTACACGACCGGTGTCGAAGAAATTGCGTTCCTGACACAGCAGAAAGCCGACCTGGCACGCGTTCCGAAAACCGGCTGGTGGAGCTACCTCGAAGGCAAAAACCCGGACTATCCGAAGCAGGCTTTGAGAGCCGACCTTGCCGCCGTGCGAAAGAAAGTGCTGGCCAGCCGCGAGGACACGACAACTCCCGACACGAGGCTCGCCGATGATCCCATGAAATTTAATCCGGCCAGCATCGCTTCTCTGGTGCAGCAGATGCTGGGAGGGCTTCCGACGAACAAACAGGGACTGGTTCTGCATAGCCGGTTGCGATACTTCGATCCGGTCAACCGTCGCGCCGGGTTACCGTCCGGCTGTACGGCACTGGTTGAGAAGCTGGAACCCGACTCCACGACCGTCACTCTCGTCAACACCGACCAGCTCAATTCAAAGACCGTCACCATTCAGGCCGGCGGTTACGGCGAGCATCAATTCACGTCGGGTGAGACTCGTCGAGCACCACCTGTTTCCAGGCCTGCTTCAGGTCGTGCCGACACGAGCAGACAGTCATTTGAAATCAACAGCCGAACGCTGACATTGAAACTGGAACCGGGCTGCGGCGTCCAGCTGGTTCTGGGAACGAGCCGTTACGTGAACCCACCAACGCTGGCCTTCCCGTGGAATCGCGCAAAGTAGTTTTCCTGCTGCCTGCCAATGCCGTTACTCTGCGTCGGCTGCCCCGTCAGAAACCCAAACCACCGAAGAAAAATTACCAGACAGGAATGCAACGATGTCGGATGCGAAAGTGGTGGTCCTGACAGGAGCAACTCGAGGGCTTGGTCGAGCGATGGCTGCCCGCTTGATCGAGGACGGCCATACGGTCGTCGGCTGTGGTCGGTCGTTATCCGGCATCAAAGATCTGCAAGCGTCCTTCGCGGGGCCGAGCCGGTTCGATTGCGTGGACGTGACCGATGACGGGCAGGTCGCTGAGTGGGCCGAGAGTGTTATCGCCGAACTCGGCCCGCCGGACCTGCTCCTGAATAACGCCGCGACGGTTAACCCGAACGCGCCCGTCTGGGAAGTCTCCGCCGAGGACTTCGACGCCGTGATCAACGTAAACATTAAAGGAGTCGCCAACGTACTGCGTCATTTTGTGCCCTCGATGGTCGCACGTCGGCGCGGCATTATTGTGAATTTCAGTTCCGGCTGGGGACGGTCGACGTCCCCTGAAGTCGGTCCTTACTGCGCGACGAAATGGGCCATCGAAGGTCTGACTCAGTCACTCGCTCAGGAACTGCCCGACGGCATGGCTGCGATTCCGCTCAACCCAGGCATCATCAACACCGAGATGCTGCAAAGCTGTTTCGGTTCAGGAGCCGCTCACTATCCCAATCCCGACGAATGGAGCCGCTACGCCGTCCCGTACATTCTGAGCATCAGGCCGTCGCAGAACGGCCAGTCGTTGAGTGTGACTCCGTAAGCCAGCATGACTCCGCAGGCCGCAGACAAACCCTTATCGTATGAAAGATCAGTCACGAAGCATCAGCGTCTGGCCGTCGCGCAGCGATTCGGCGGCGGACGTCGTGGCCTGAACGGCGATGTGAGAGCCATTCGTCAGCACGTCGAGGTTCGTCATCACAACGCGGTCGCCTGGGGTCAGGCCGGCGCTGATGAATGCCTGAGCTTCCAGCCGTCGGGAAACCTCAACGGCCACTTCGACCGCCTTGCCGTCCCGCTCGACGAAGACGCGAGTTGATCCCGGGCTGTTGCCGATGACCGCCGCCCGCGGGATGACGACGACATTTTTCAAAACGGGTCCTTGGATTCTGGCCTGGACAAAGCTGCCGGGCAGCAGCGGGAGTGCAACGCCTTTGTTATCAACTTCGACGAGGACATCGATGGTGCGCGTCGCCATGTCCGCTTCCGGCGAAATGCGAACGACTCGCCCCGTCCAGCGCGCAGAGGCGACTTCGTTTTCGGCCAGTTCCACCAGCGGTTGATCGCCGGCAAGTACCAGTTCGGCGATCTTCGCGAAATCGAGCGGGTGCAGCGGAACGGCAATCTCGACAGCGTCAATTTGAGTCACTCGGTAAAGCGGAGTCCCTGGCTGAACGTACTGACCTTTTTCGACATGCACTTCCGTCAGCAGGCCGGAAAATGGAGCGCGCACTTCCGTTCTGCGGACATTGATGGCGGCCAGCTTTTTCTCCGTGTTCAACCGGTCGAGTCGTTTCTGCAGTTGTTGCCTCTGTGCGGGGAAGAGCGAATGCAGATTGTCCGCTTCAATGAATGCTCGTTCGTAACGTCGCTCATCCAGCTGCGACAATGTCAGCTGGTTCTGCGTCACCGTGCCGTCTTTGGCAAGCTGTTCCATCCGGGCGTGGTCCGCTTTGGCAATGCTGTAATTTCGGCGAGAAGTTTCCAGCAGGCGGGCGTTGTTCTGCTCCTGTTGCTTCAAAGTCTGCAACTCGGCCAGCCCTTCTTCCACGGCTTGATCCGCCTGAGCCAGGCGTTCGTGATACACCTCGGGATCAATCGACAGCAGCACGTCGCCCTCTGTCCGACTCGATCCCGTTTCAAGTAACGGATCGTTCGGAAAGAACTTCGGCCCCGAAACGGCTTCACCGACTTTCAAACGCCGGCTGACCGACACCACTTCGCCCGACAGCTGAGCTGAGTAAACAACCTCGCGTTCGGCGACGACCGATCCAAACCCTTTGACGATTTCCTGCAGGTTGACTCGCTGAACCTCAAACACCTCAACGTTGAAGACTTTCGTTTCGACGTCCCGCTTCGCTGGCTCTTCACGCAGAGAGGCCAGACCAACAAACCCGCCACTACCGATCAGCAATGCCAGCAGGCAGAGGAAAACGTTCAGCGAAATGGAACTGTGTTTTTCGGACATGTGAAGCAACGTGAGGTAACGCGGAAATCTCAGAAGTGAGTGCCGTATGATTTTCGTCTGAGACGAATGATAGACGCAAGCACGCTTGTCGGGCTCGCCGTCTTTCGCATTGAGACGGCAGATTCTCAGTCGCGAGAGGCTGACAGCCATGTCACCGCAGAATTCGTCGGTTTTCCGGCATCAATCAGGCCACTTGCGGATTGGCCCGACCTTCCCTGTAATGCCGCCTTGCTTAATCGAAAACTGCTGTCGGATTGGTCTGGGAACGCCGAAGATGGAACTGCGACCGCTGGGAAATACAGGACTTGAGCTGTCGTCGCTCAGTTTCGGAGCGTCGTCGCTGGGGGCCGAATTTCGGCAGATCGACATCAACGAAGCGATGCGAGCGGTGCATGTCGCCCTGGATCGGGGCATGAATTTTGTCGACACGTCGCCGTTTTACGGTCGCGGCATGTCGGAAGTGCTGCTGGGTCCGGCTCTGAAAGGCATCCCGCGGGACAGTTATTATCTCGGGACGAAACTCGGGCGTTACGACGCGGCTCACTTTGATTTCTCGGCGAAACGCGTCGTCGAAAGCGTTGACGTCAGTCTGCACCGACTGGGTGTCGACTATCTTGACATCTGCCTGATGCACGACGTCGAGTTCGTCGATCTGCAGCAGATCGTTGAAGAAACCATTCCCGCTCTGCGAAAAGTCAAAGAACAGGGTAAGGTCCGATTCATCGGCATGAGTGGTTACCCAATGAAAATATTCCGCGAGATTCTTGCGCAGGAACCGCTGGACGTCGTCCTTTCTTACAACCACTACACGCTTCAGAACATGATGTTTGCCGATCTGGTTCCGTTTCTGAAAGAAAAGGGAGTTGGCATCATGAACGCCGCTCCATTCTCGGCACGCCTCCTGACCAGTGCGCCACTGCCGGTCTGGCATCGAGCTCCGGAACATGTCAAAGCCGTCGCGAAGGCCGCGTCCGACCGCTGCGTGGCCGCCGGCATCGACCTCGCTCAGCTTGCGCTGCAATACTCGATCGCCAATCCGGACATGACGACCTGCGTCACCGGCTCGGCGAATCCCGACCGCGTCAGCCAGTGGGTCGACTGGGCCGAGCAGCCGCTGGACGAAACACTGCTGGCCGAAGTGCTGGAAATTCTCCAGCCGATTCACAACTGGTTCTACATCGAAGGCCGCCCTGAAAATAATGATCCGGGTGCCGATCTGGACTGCTGATTGAGTCGGCTTTTGAAGTCAGTGGCGTGTCAATAATCCACCCCTACCAGCACAAAGCCTTTGAGGGAAGTCGACATGAGTGGCTGGTGGTCGAACCGTGGGAGTTGCCGAAAACCCAACGACGCAGGGGGCCCGCCAGGGCTCGACCACCAGCCACCCGTTTCTCGTGAGAAATATCGTGCGGACAATTGTCATCATCGGTGCCAGCAACGTGACGTTCTCGCTGCCGGTCATCTGGTCGACGCTGCGTCAATCACTGAACGATCCGTTTCGTCTGATGGTGGCGGCCGGGCACGGTCGCTCTTTCGGAATACCCAGCACCGTGCTGGGACGAACGCTGCCGAGCATTCTGGAATGCGGGCTGTGGGAATCGTTGGAACGGTTGAACTCTTCAACGACGCACGCCCTGGTGACAGACGTCGGGAATGACCTTCTGTACGGAGTCGACGCGACTCAAACGATGAGCTGGGTGACCGAAACGATCGATCGTCTCGAATCGCAGGCGTCGAACATTCTGGTAACGGGACTGCCGATCGAATCGCTGCGGGGCCTTTCGGCTCGTCGATTCGATTTTTTCCGACGCCTGATGTTTCCTCGATCCAACCTGGCCTTCGAATGTGCTCTCTCTGAAAGTGATGCCATTCATCGCCAGTTGCTTGAGACAGGTGGCAACCAGGCCGTTACGAACCTGGTTCCTGAAGAACGCTGGTACGGTCTTGATCCCATTCACATTCGCAGACGCTGTCGGCGGGAAGCCTGGAATCGATACCTTTCGCTGTGCCTGCCCGACGTCAATCTGACCAGTTGCGGCCTGGTGCCTGACTTCTCTGCCTGGAGAGGCTGCGCCGAGCGACGCTGGAAACGATCACGCCTGCTGACATCACAACAACCAACGCAAACTGATCACGGAAATGAATTATGGCTTTACTGACAACCGTGGTTACCGCAGGATTTGTGACCTATGGTCGATGAACTTCAGCTGGGCAATTCACCACGCGAGGTTCCGCCGCTGCGCATCGCCACCGTCGGAAATTCGCCAGACGCCGTCTTTCACCTCGAAGCCGCAGCAATTCGTGACGAACTGGTCGCGATCGTCGCCGCGAATTTCGCCGAAAATAACGAATCGACAGAACCAGTTCCCGGTTGCCCGGTATGCAGCCTCGACGAACTCACTCAACGGTCTGATGTCGACGTCGTGCTCGTTTGCGGTCCGGTTGAAAGCCGAGTCGATACGGCAGTCAGACTCCTTCAAAACGGCAAACACGTGGTTGTTGAGTCATCGTTCCGATTTCAGCCCGACCACATTCAGCAGCTGATTAACCTGGCCGGAGCCACCGGCAGGTTCTGTGCGGTCTGGCGACCTCGGCACGCCGAAGCTGATTTCCGGAGAGCCGCTCAGGTCGTCTCTTCCGGCGAAGCTGGTTTCGTCCGAGCTGTGCGTTTCGTCCAGCACGAAATGGCAGCAGCGATGCTTCCCGGCGCGAACTCGCCGTCATCGCGGGACCGACTGACAGAATCGACGCTTCGCGATCTCGTGGGACACCGTGGTGGCCAGGTGCTGACTCTGATCAGTGAACCGGTGAAGTCAGTGACAGCGAACTTTGGTCGCGAGCCCGTTTGCTTCGGTACGGGCGACACTGCTCAGCAGGTAACTCCCACCGGCGACACCTGCTGTCAGTTATTTTTCACGTTCGAAAGCGGAGCTACCGCGTTAATCGACGTCGACCTCGCCTGCCCTGCCCCGATCAGCACCGGCTGGATCGTGCAGGGAACTTGTGGTGGCTACCACTCGAAGCGACAACACATCACCGTCGAAGATGGCGAAATTTATGACGTTGCCGTTGAGCTCGCACCGTTTGATCCGTACCTGAACCTGCACTCGACGATCCGCAACTGGCCTGAAACAAGCTTGCAGAAGCTGTGTCTGAATCAGCTTCAGTTGGAACTGGAGATCACTCGAATTCTGCAGCCGATTTTGTGAACTGATCGTCGTGGATCGATTTAAATCGCGGCTGCTGATTTCATCCGCGAACCCGTCGCTTGCAAGCGGGCTCCGGCATGGCAACGATTCTGACGTGTTTCCAGAATGGATTTTTTCTGCCTTGCGAGAATGGCTCCTGCGATGTCCTCTGTGTCGGCTCCTGACAACCAGAATCACACACAGCCTGTCCCGATCAGATCAGCTGGTCATCCTGCTGATACTTTTACGGCGGACGAAATCGCTCAGTTTGAACGCGATGGATTTCTGATTGTACGAGGACTCGCTGACGCTGACTGGACCACTCGCATGTTGCAGGTGATTCGCGAACATCTGGAACGCGAACTCCCACCTGTCGAACTGGAAGCCGACGTCCATTATCCCGGTTCGCCGGAGTCGATTGATCAACCCGGCGGAAGAACAATTCGGCGACTGAAGCAGGCACACTCGCGGGATATTGTGTTTACCGAGTGGATTTGCCACCTGCCGCTGGTTCGACGTCTGACACAACTGCTGGGTCCGGGCGTCGTCATGCCGCTGGCGCATCACAACTGCGTGATGACCAAGCAGCCGCATCACAGCAGCGACACTCGCTGGCACCGCGACATCCGCTACTGGAATTTCACTCGCCCCGAACTTGTCAACGTCTGGCTCGCGCTGGGGAATGAATACCCGAAGAACGGCGGTCTGTTTGTCGTCCCGGGCTCTCACCGGATTGAATTCAAGCCATCGCAGCTCGACAAGGATCTCTTCTTCCGGGAAGACGTAGCCGAAAATCAGACATTGCTGAACTCAGCCGTGCCCGTCGAATTGTCTGCCGGCGACGTCCTGTTTTTTCACGCTCGCACGCTGCACATGGCGACACGAAACAACACCGATCAGACCAAGTTCTCCGTCGTTTTCACGTTTCGTCCGGCTGATAATCCGCCGATTCCGGAGTCTCGTTCAGCAGCGGCTGGCGAAGTTGTGCTTCCGGAAGTCCCCGACGAAACTCGCTTGTAACTCGCCGCACTGTACACCGACGCAACGTACGCCGACGCACTCACGACAAGGGCATGTCGAGCGTAGCGCTGGCATGCCAGAAAAATCGACTTCAACATGGGACGCCAGCGCTGCGCTCGACATCCCCTGCACTTAATCCAGGTTTCATTCCGCTCACAATCCACTGGAAATCTCCATGTCAGTTCCCGACATTTCCTTCAGCCAGCGTCGTCAACAGGCTGCTGAGCAAAGCATCGCTTACCTCATGCAGCAGGGGATAGAAAACCGTGATGTCATCTCACTGGCTGCCGGTTTCGTCGACGAGGCGACGCTGCCTGTCTCGCTGGTTCGAGAATCAATCGCTGACATTCTGACGGATGATGCTGCCGGACGCGGGGTTCTTCAGTACGGAACAACGGCAGGTTCAGGTCCGCTACGCGAAAACCTGTTGGATCACGTGGCCCGGCTCGAAAACTGCACGACCGCGGAGCTCAACGTGACCGCGAACGAAATCGTGGTCACCTCAGGGTCACAACAATTGCTGCAACATCTGTCCGACGTGTTGTTCGATCCCGGCGACATCTGCCTGGTCGCTGCGCCAACGTACTTCGTATTTCTCGGCACGTTGAACGGCGTTGGCGTTCAGACAATCGCGATTGACACTGACGAACACGGCATGTGTATGAACGCGCTGGAAGAAGAGCTGGCACGTATCGAACAGGCGGGAGAGCTGAACCGCGTCAAAATGATCTATCTGGTCAGTTCGTTCGAAAACCCCAGCGGAGTGACACTCGCCGACAATCGAAGAAAACAAGTTGTCGACATTGCGAAACGATGGTCGAAAGAGCATCGCATTCTGATTCTGGAAGATGCCGCGTATCGTGAACTTCGTTACGAAGGCGAAGACGGACCGAGCATCTGGAGTTACGACGACAGCCGGCAGCACGTCATTCTTGCGCAGACTTTCTCAAAGAGTTTTTCGCCTGGTATCCGCGTGGCTTACGGAGTGCTGCCGCGAGATCTGGTATCCGCGATCCATGACGTAAAAGGCAATTTCGACTTTGGCTCGCCGAACCTCAACCAGCGAATCGTCTCGCACGTACTTCAAAGCGGGAAGTACCAACAGCACGTCGCTGGCCTGCAATCGTCCTATCGTGTCAAACGTGATGCGATGCTGGCCGCGGCGGACGAGTTCTTCTCTGACCTGCCCGGCGTCTCCTGGCTGCGTCCGAACGGCGGACTTTATGTGTGGATGACGCTGCCGGACGAAATACAAACCGGCTTCAACAGCCCGCTCTTTCAGCAGGCCAGCACGACCGATGGCGTGATGTACGTTCCCGGCGAAATCGCCTATCCGAAAGGTTCACCGCTGCAGAAACAAAGCCAGATGAGGCTGAGCTTTGGCGTCGAGTCTCCCGAGGTAATTCACGACGGCATGCGGAGACTCTCGCAAGCCATCCGCCACGTCATGGATTAACCGACCGACTCCAGACGCGTGCAGGCTGCCGTCAGGATGTCCCGAAGCTCCTGCTCAGCGTTTGTAACGGAAGCGGGAACCCAGAGCGGCGGTAACGGTTCAACGGGAAAATCCTGAAACCAGACGGCGAGAGAAACCTGCAAAGTGTCTGCGTCATCCGCTGACTCGACCCGTGTGACCTTCACGCCCGGAAAATCAGCCGCCACGCTTTTCAGTGAGTCCGGAATGGCGTCGAGACTTCCGAGTACGAGATGAAACGTCTCCTGCGCCAAACGCTGGCTCAGTTCCCGAATCGTCAAGCCAAGTCCCGGGTGCTTGAACTCAGGCAGCAGCGTTTCAATCGGAGTCAGTACAAAACGACGATACCAGCAGTGTGGATGGGGCACCGTCAGACGCGGCGAATCAATCTGCTCGTCGTCGTAGAAAATCAGATCGAGGTCCAGTGTCCGCGGCCCCCAGTGAACTTCCCGTGTACGCCCCAGTTCATTTTCAACCCGCTGGAGCCGATCGAGCAGTGAATGCGGTTTCAGCGACGTCTCCACCACCCAGGCAGAATTGAAAAATTCGTCGCCAGCGTCCGCTCCCATCGCTTTTGAACGGAACAGCCCGGCTGTTCGCACGCTGGTCACTTCGGGGCCCTGTTCAACAATCGCGCGGGCGCGGTCGAACGTCCGAGCCACGTTACCGACATTTCCCCCCAGCGCAACGACCGCCTGAACCATGACCAGTTCTCCTGTCGGCAATCCTGGCAGCCAGCCCCGACAAATCAAGACTCGCCAGTCCACGGTTCTCTTTGCCCCATCTCGGGCCAAATGGCCTTTCGAGTCAGCGACTGCGAATGCCGGCGTTGGGTCAACGGGGCCAGAAAAGCTTCTCGATTTGATTTTCTGGTCAGCCTGCACGCCGCAATTGGCGACTCTGCCACCTTGGCAGGTTACGAGAGAGCCCCAGCAGCACTGATTAAAACGCGTAACATACTTTCAACACAGCTACTTACGGCATTCCCTGTAAAACTGGCACACCGCTTGCTTTTGTGGTTGCTCATCCGAATCTGCGCGAATTGCCAGGCAGTATTGGCAGCCGTGCCGGTTCCTGACAGAAACGACGCAGGGAGACACCTGGGCGAATTTCGACTTTGAATTCTCAGCTCAGCAATCGTCCTGTTATTTAATTTGGCCCTCTATTGGATTGAGGAGTTACCGTGGCAAAAATGTTGACCTTCGACGACGAAGCGCGGAAAAGCCTTCTCGAAGGCGTTTCCAAGCTTTCTCGAGCCGTGAAAAGCACGCTCGGACCACGCGGACGGAACGCTGTTCTGGACAAAGGCTGGGGAGCACCGAAAGTCACCAAGGACGGCGTGACTGTTGCTGAGGACATCGAACTGGAAGACCCGTACGAAAATATGGGGGCTCAGCTCGTTAAAGAAGTGGCCTCAAAGACGAACGATGTCGCTGGCGACGGAACCACCACCGCAACCATCCTTGCAGAAGGCATCTACCGGGAAGGCCTGAAGTACATCGCTTCCGGACACGCCCCGATGGCTCTGCAGCGAGGAATCATGAAGGCTGTTGACGCTGTTGTTGAACAGCTCAAAAAACAGTCAACTCCCGTCTCGGCCAGCGACCGGAAGCAGGTGAAAATCGTCGCTTCCATCGCCGGTAATAACGATCCGGAAATCGGCGACGTTCTGGCAGATGCCTTCAAAAAGGTCGGAGCCGACGGAGTCATCACGGTCGACGAAGGTCGCCAGATGACAACCGAAGTCAGCCTTGTCGAAGGGATGCAGTTCGAGCGAGGTTATCTCTCTCCGCACTTCGTGACTGACGAAGACTCACAGCGGGTCGAACTCGACAACTGCCACATTCTGATTTTCGAAGAGAAGGTTTCGAAGGTTAAGGATCTGGTTCCGCTGCTGGAGAAAATCTCCAAAGCCGGAGCGCAGTTGCTCATCATCGCCGAAGATATCGAAGGCGAAGCACTGGCAACTCTGGTTGTCAACAAACTCCGCGGCATTCTCAAGGTCTGTGCCGTTAAGGCGCCTGGTTATGGGGATCGTCGTAAAGCCATGCTGGAAGACCTCGCCGTCCTGACTGGTGGCAAAGCCATCTTCAAGGATCTTGGCATCAAGCTGGAAAACGTTGAACTCGCTGACCTTGGCAAGGCCCGGAAGATCATTGTCGATGCAGAAAGCACGACCGTCGTTAAGGGTGCTGGCTCGAAAGAGGCCATTAACGGTCGTTGCGACCAGATCCGTGCTGAAATCGAAGTGACGGACAGCGAGTACGACACCGAAAAGCTTCAGGAACGTCTGGCGAAACTCGCTGGCGGCGTTGCTGAAATCAAGGTTGGAGCTGCCACCGAAACCGAAATGAAGGAACGCAAAGATCTTTTCGACGACGCTCTGGCGGCAACGCGAGCGGCTGTTGAAGAAGGTGTCGTGCCTGGTGGTGGAGTTGCTCTGGTTCGCTGTGCCAAAGCACTCGACAAGGTTGATGCCAACGGAGACGAAAAGTACGGTGTGGAAATCATCAGGAATATTCTGAGCCTGCCGATCCGAACGATCGCTGAAAATGCCGGTATCGACGGAGCCATCGTTGCCAACCGAGTCTCGAAGTCCAAAGAAAAGACTCACGGCTACGACGCGCTCAACGATCGATACGGCGACATGCTTGAGTTTGGCGTCGTTGATCCTACCAAAGTCGTTCGCTCAGCCCTTCAGAACGCTGCCAGTGTTGCTGGCCTGCTGCTGACAACTGAGTGCATTATCGTCGAAGAACCGGCCGAAGCCGAAGACGACCACCACGACCATCACCATGACGACATGGGCATGGGAGGAATGGGCGGCATGGGCGGAGGAATGCCCGGTATGGGAGGCATGGGCGGCCTGCCCGGCATGATGGAAAGCGCGCTTCCGGTTTTCGAGG
>JABMPE010000036.1 GCA_013203845.1 Rhodopirellula sp.
TCTGGCTGGCAGCCAGAAGGTCATCGGTTCAAGTCCGTTATCCTCCACTTTCAGAATGAAAGCCGCTGATCAAATGCGATCAGCGGCTTTTTTTATTGGTTTTCCGGCATCAAAAGCCAATCTTGAAAAGTTCAATCAGCTTGAGCGGATTTGGCCAGAATGCTGCAAGTGATTGCGAGCGAAATGCTTACAGAGTTCTACTGCCCACTATCCTTACTTGCACAGCCTGTTTTGCACTCCGACAGTTCGAGTCCTAATCGGAGAGCTTGACCAAGTCTGCCAGTCACCGAGGACGCAGTTCCACGTCACACCATCATTTGTTGCCGGGGCGTTTGCTCACGATGGGTTGGCATTCCAGGCTGCGAAGCAGTTCGACGAGGCGGCGTTTGCGATGATGGCGGTCGTGGAAGGTCGTAAGGATCACTTCAAATTCGTGCTCGCGCTTTTGGGACTTCAACACATTGCGAGCTTTCTTCAGAAGCGAGACTGACTGGGGGTACAACTTCGTGTTGGTTTCCGCTGCCAGTCGATCGGCTTCCGTGCAGTACAACTCAACCGCGCGGTCGGGGTGCGTCGATGAGACCGCATCGGCCACTTCGGTTTCAAAACGGTTGAGTTGAAATCGATTCCGAACGCCGGATGCCTGCAATTCGTCGTACCATCGCAAGACGGATTCCGGGTCGCGCTGCTTGATCGACAGTTGGATGAGCACGTCGAAATGCGGACTCGGTTTCTGTGCATGGCGGTGATCAAGACGTGAATTGCTGTCGTTCGCGCGTGGCGGTGCTGGAAACGGCCAATGATCGGCTTGAGGCTTTGCTGCTTTCTTTGTCTTGTTGGCCCGCGTTTTCGAGGCTTCCGCAAATTCCGGTCGTTTTCCGGTTTCCAGAAAGTTCATCGCGACCGTTTTCGTTGCAGCCTCGCACTTCGCCTTCTTTGCAACCTTAAGTAGGTCATGAAGTGACGACACACCGGGATGCCGGACGAAACGCTCTGCAGCGATCGCAGCAGCGACGGAGTGATCATTGCTTTTGGCCGCAATCGTCGCCAGTGAATCCTGCAGACGATTGATAAGCCCTGCGTAGGTTGGATCGGTATTCTGCAGTCCCTGAGAAGCCAGTTCCTTTGCTTCGTCGTATCGTTTCAATGCGATCAGGCGGTCGACGGCACGTTGATAGGCCCCCACCTTCGTGGCTTCTTCGATGCAGAAGTCGGTTGCCGCAGCTTCGTCGCCGGAAGCCTCCAGGGCCTCAATGATCCATCCCGACAATCTCTCTCTTTGGTAAGAACGGGTGAAGTCAGCAGTCGCCCGATCCTTTTTGCTGGTCACTTGAGAAGGCAGTCGCGATTTCAGCTTCTCCGCAACATCCGCCCACGCCGACTCAGGATAATGTCGGTCAAGAACGTGACCGAATGAATCGCACAAGTCGTAGCCATCCTGCAAAAAGGAATCGATCACGAACAGGATCTTGTCCACATCCGTCAGCGAGCACGGCACGATCGCTTCGGCAACAATCGAAAGCGTTGACATGATCTCCCCGGCTGTTTCGCCTTCGTCGTGCGATTGTTCAACCTGCTGCGTTCCGCGTTCGATGAGTTCGCGGCCAAGCTCAACCACGGCGTCGAACTGTTCGGCATCGACCAGCGACCGAAGCTGAGATCGTAAACGCGTGTAGTCGGGCAGACTGCCGTGTCCTTCCCACGAGTTGTACCACGCGTCTTCAGACGTGACCGACCGAAGTTCCTTCTGAGCCTCACGAATCATCGCCGCGTGATCGCCCGTCTCCAGCATGATTCGGTCCACGTACGTCTGCCTGAGCTTCGCGTCCACGCGACACACCTGCATGATGGTGGTGACCAGATCGTCTTTGCTCTTTGCCGACAAGAATTCGACAATGTCAGCGTCTGTGATTTTTCGCTTCGAGCGAGTTTGCCTGCCGGATGATTTCTTCTCTTTTGATCCGGATTTACGAGTCGCGGTCTCTTTTGATTTGTGTGTCTTCTGCAACGGATTTTCTCCAACAGAACCATACGGCTTGATGCTGATGTCAGGGCAGTGGCCGAGGCCTTCATGCTGGTGCTGAATCGGGTAATGCGGTGAGTCGTTTTCGATCCGCGTGATACTGCTTCACCGCGCGATCATGACTTCCCTGGGTTTTCTGAAGAAGCAGCCTGAACGGACGTGTTGATCGGTCCAGCTTCGCGACCGCGTCCAGTTGGTCGCTTTGAATTTGCCGCTGCACGTGTTCCAGGTCTGCTTTCAATGCCCTGATCTCCCCTGTCTCGCTTTCTGCATCAACCAGAAACTCATGTAGCTCGGTACATGGACGGCAGCCACAACTGACGCTGGCAGGCCTGGCGAAGTCGCGAGGAAGAACAGGTTCCGTCGCCGTGGCGGCTTCCAGAAATTGACGAGTCTGATCGAGCCAGCCCTGCAACGAAACTGGACGGTTCGGTGCCCGTTTGTCGGACCAGGCGATCAAATCCGTGCAGACGTCGACATCGAAACTGCGTTGATCGAAGAAGGCGTCAGCGCTGCGACGCAACGCCAGACAATTCTGGAACGCGGTATCGTCCAGCATGGCGATGGCGGCCTTCATCAGCGCGACCAGTGTGGGAACGAATCGATCCGGCTGGCGGATATAACGCTCATTTGCCGCCCGTGTCACTTCTGCAGCGAGACGTGCGACCATGGTCTGATGCAGTTCGGACAACTGCTTCACATCAAATCCGGCGTGACTTCGAGAACTCGCGACCTTCAGCAACCATGCAGCGTCGCGCAATGGCAGGCCGCTCGCCAGTCGGACTCCGTACTGATTCGGTTGCGGTTCTGTCATCAGATACCGCTGCATAATGCCAAACATCGCGTCAGCCCCGAGATGTTTGCAACCGTCGACGATCACGCGATCCAGATTCAGGTACCAGTCTGAGACGGCCATCTGCTGCAGGAAGCGTTCGATGATCTCACGCTGCTTCAGTTTCGGAAGCGCTGTCGCGAATTTTTCCAGCCAGGGAAATTCCTCTTTGCTGCTTTCGTGATACCCACGCAGTCGTTGCGGCCAGGCGTCGATGATGGCGGTCGCAAAGACGGCACAGTCGTTGCATTTATGTTCCCCTGCGGCTTCATTCCTGTTGTTGAGGGATTCGTCAAGCATCTGCAAAAACGCGGCAATGCTGCTGCGCAGTCCCATTCGCACAAGCACTTCGTAGTGGTGTGAGCGTGGCCAGACGACAAGAGCAGATTTGTGATACCAGCGATCGAGCGTGTTACCGGCGTTGCCGGTGTAGCCTTCGTAATCGAAAGATGTCGGCTTCCAATCGTCCAGCGAAGTCCGGGAGATCAGCATCGAGCCATCGAGCGTCATCGGTTCCAGTTGAGCCTTGCTGCCGGACGTGGTCCGCCAACCATCGATGATCACTTCGTCCTCGTACGATTCACCGATTTCCAGGTCTGCGATTTTCACGTTGCCCCACGAAAACGGACGCCCGCGCCCGAAACTTCCGTCATCAGCAAACTGCATCAGATGACGCGAAACCTGCCCCAGGTGTACGTAGCAATCAGTCTCTTCCGCCGCCGCGACGACCTGTTCACCCAACTCGCGATCGCTGCCTTTCAACAATTTCAGCTTCAGGCCACTGGCCGTGTATTGATGATCGAGTGCAAAGACGATCGGATCAGCGGGCCGCGTGTGAATCCAACTGCTGATCGACGTCGACAGTGCTGCATGAGATTTCGTTTTCGTGGAACTGCGTTCATGTTTCAGGAGCAAGTTGTAGGAAAGACACACTCGCACTCCGCGTTCAACCCGTCGAACTTCGTGCAGACAGTCCGCATAGAACGAGACGTACTCACATTGCTGGCCCGCCGCGGCGCTGGCAAACGAGAACCGTTGGCTCGACTCGGCGTGCGACACGATCAACTCGCCGCCGCTGAACTTGCAGGGCAGCATGACGACCATGCTGGCAACCATGTTCTTCAGTTTCTCGCTGTCGCGGTGCGGCAGAAAGAATCCACCTTTCTGGTAGATCAACAGCTTATAGAGCTTCGCCTGGATGCAATCTTCCGGCAGGCCCAGCGCTTGAGCCGACCGACGTGCGGCTTCGCCGACCGCAGCGTTCCATTCATCGGAGAGTGCGAGCTTTGACGCGTTGATCTCCAGTGAATTCCGCACGGACAAGTCGACCAGCGTTCTGGTCCCTTTTCCGTAAGGAGCCGTCTCCGCAAAGGCAATCATTTCGCGAACGTGTTTCGGGCGCAGCGGCAATGCAAGCTGACCAAAGCCATCGAGTTCTATTCCGGGGCCGTCAGACGTCGTTTCCAATAGTCCGCGACAGCAGTAATTCACGCCCTGTCGCGCCTGTTCCATTGCACTGACCAGCTCATCAACGACAGATAATGGCATGTCCGTTCGCCTCCTTATGGTCCACTGGATCCGTCTTGTCGTGAGTCAACAACAACCGGAAGTTTGACAAAGAAACCATTCTCCTGGATGTCGTTTCAAACGTCCAGGACTGGAAGCGCGACGTCGTGGCCGAATAGCGAGCGTCAGATGACCCGAGAATGAACTTCCCTGCGAAGTCATCAAATCCCTGTGCGCGACGATGGGATGTCAGAGGCGACATGAATCGTCCGGACGGTGGTTGACAGGCGGCGCTGTCTACTCGGCGCGGGAAGACAGGATCAAACGGGTCCCGTTCAGAAATCGAACCGACAGGCATCCAAACTTACTCGGTTGCCGCGACGGAACGCTGAAACAAAGCAACTCGTTCGTTGACACGAATTCTCTAAACGTGATCCAGGCTTCATGGGAAAACGCCTACGCACATCCAGATCGCTGACCATGTTGTGCTACTCAAGCAGACCGCGCTTCCGCAGTGAACTTTTCAAATGATTGAGCGTAGGATGCGTCTTCGCGAGATGTGCAGCGTGGCGGCGTGTGATCCTGGCTCCTTCGTCGCCGCCGACGGCCTCGCGTAGGTCGTAGAGAATCTCGGCGGCCGCCTTGTAGTTGTGTGTTCCTCTGGCATCGACAAGCTGCTCTGCATCGCGAAGCCATTTATTCGGATCTTTGACCATCGCCTTCATTCGGTCTGCCCGCTGACGCTCGGCCTTTGCGTCTTCTCGTTTGGCCTTCGCCTGTGCCTTGCGAGCCTGCTTCGCGTTGTCGTCGGATCGTAGCGCCTCAGCCTGCTCAATCAGTTCGGCGAGACTTCGTTGCCTGTCCGTAGTGGGCCAGTCGTCCGGAGTCTGCGAATCGCGAATCTCGGCGAGTAAACTGGCTTTCACACTCGCCGCGTCGCCAATCAACAACTGCAACAGCAGATCGTTCGCCCGCTGATGGCTGAGTGCTTTGACCCACCGGGCGAAACGCTGATCTGTCGACACATTCGTCGGCGCAGCGTTGATCTCCTGCCCAGCCGCGACGAGCAATAGTGGATCAAGTCCGAAGAACGACAACAGCTCACCGGCATGAACCACCATGTCGGAAATGCCGTGCGGCACGGGCGGCTCAATCATCTCAGCGGGATCGTTGTCGTCGTCATCCGCCGCACACAGCCAAAGCAGGTAAAGGGCTCGCAGATCGCCATTAACCAATCGCTCGCGAACTTGAATAGCTGCATCGAGATACCTCTGCGTTTCCCAGACTTCTTCCAGGTCGCCAGTCTCGTGAAACGGATGCAGGGACAGAATCCCGCCACGTCCGCTGCTGTCTGCTTTCCAATTGAGCTGCTCGCCATCAACATACTTCGACCAGACACGCTTGGCGCCCGGCATGCCGTGCGGCAAACGCAGCCTGATTTCACGGTCGCCATAATTCGTATGCTGCAAGTAGACGTCGTAGCCTCGGCGTAGCAAGCCATCGACATCGCCGCGGAAGGTGCTGTAGTGATACTCGACTGACAACGTCCAGCGTGAGACATCCGCGCGAGTAGACTGTTGCTGTGCAAACCCCAACTGCTTGTCATTCAGCGGACCGTCAACTGCCTGAAAGACTACGTATTGATATTCGCTCATGACTCATTCCGTAGCTCTGCCAGTTCCTTGTCGCAGATAAATCCAACTCGGTCGGCGATCTGCATTTCGAATGCCCACTTTGCTGCGTCGTCGCCACCTGCGGCTTTGACAGCGTCAATCACTGGCTGCAGGCACGCGCTGATGTCGTCGGTCATTAGCCCTTCGTCGCTACATTCGACCTGATAACTACCGTCCTTCATCAGCTTGATCGCAAGTGACTTTGCGGCCTCAAGATGTCCACCGTCGACAAGCTGTGAGAGCCCCTTCTGAACTTCGGTATAAGCTTCCCAGTCGACATCAAAGTTGTGGTTCAGCATGCGTTCATCGAAATCGGTCGCCCGATCGATGGAGAAAGAAACATCGGCGACGAGCAGATCAACCGGCTTTTCGACTTCAAGCCGGCATTCCAATTCTCGCGCGACAACGGCGTGGTCTCTGGCGATCATCAAGATCATCTCAATCAATTGTGCCCTGGTCTGCTTGCGAAGCGCCCTTTCGATCAGCGGAAATCGGTCGGTCTTCGCAAGCTTGCGAGGTTCTTTCATTCTCTTCTTCACCATGCTGGCAGTCCTTTCTTCATGCGCCGAGTGGCCTGCGTCGCGTCAAATTGTGCGGGGTCGAACGGGCCGTGCCAGTCAAGTAAGTCGTCGTGCTCGCTGTGGCTGGGATTCGTGATCGCCTCGACAAAGTCAGCGAAACCGTAAACGCCGCCAATGTCTTCCGGCGGGCAAGCTCGCGCGCCATCGAGACAGCGAGGATACCTGATTCCCGGCTCTGAATCCGTCACTTGTTCAAGGACAACCTCATGCTGCCAGCTGTCTCCGAAGTCATATTCGTAGCCAATCCGCAGCCTGGCACCGTGCTCTGAGACCAGGTCGCTGACTCGTATGCCGCTGTATTCGGTGGCGCCGAAGTCATCCAGCGCTGCTTCCATGAGTCGTGGGTCAATGTACCGAGTACCTGCAATCTCAAACTGGTGATCATGTGAGTTCATCCAGCCCATGGCGGTTTGAATCAGCACATGCAGTTCTTGAAGTGTTACATCCTTTGTTTCAATCCGCCGCCAGATCACCGGATCAGAGTCCTGCAAAGTGATCTTGAAACGATAGACGGAACCCTTGCCGCTACCAGCTCGTCCAGGGATCTGCGTTGCAGGCTTGTCCAACGTCCAGACTTTGACCGTGCGAGTGATGCGTTTGCCATTCCATTTCGGAATGGTGTCGCGTTCGATCAATATCTCAATGGACCGTGGAACGCCCGGCTGTCGTCGAATGAGCGCCTTCTTTTCGAGCGTCTTCATCATCTGGTTTACTGACGGCGGCGAGACGCCAATCGCGGCAGCAATTTCTGACTCCGCTGGCGGCAAACCAAAGCCTTCGGTGTAGGTGTGAA
>JABMPE010000037.1 GCA_013203845.1 Rhodopirellula sp.
GTTGTCCGGAGCCGCCGCCAGCCACGCTTTTAACTTTCCGAACCCACTGAAGTAGGGTGGGCTTCGCCCACCAGACTCACAAGCATTGGTGGGCAATGCCCACTCTACTGCTTCGACGTGGCCAGCTTCTGGTCAACGTTCAGAATCTGTCGCGTTGCTTTACCATCCTGAGCGAGCAGCCGTTGTGATTCTTTCAGCAGAAACTCGGGATCCATGAATGGCTCGTGGCTGATGTCCTGCCAGCGGACCAGTCCCGATCCATCGATCAGGAAAGTGCCATGCAAGGGCTTTTGCTCGAAGTCGTCGTACGCTCGCCATGCTTTGAAGATGTCCAGCTTTGCGTCAGAGACCAGTGGAAAGGGCATTCCCCCTTTGTAGTTGTCGATCGACTGCTTGAGATCCTTTTGCGAGTCCGTGCTGATTCCGATTAACTCGATTCCAGCATCCGTGTACTGCTTGGCCATCGGAGCAAACTTCTGAAGCTGCTCGGCACAGTGCAGGCAGCCGTAACCAAGGTAGAAGATCACGACGACCGGCTTGCCCTGATAACCGGCCAGCGAGTACGCCTTTCCGTTGGTGTCGTTCAATGTCCAATCGACCGCCGGCATCGGTTGCCAGCGGAACGGTCCCAGCGAGTCCAACTCCGGCCGCTCGCCAAAGTCGTCTGGACGTTCCTTGCGGATCCGCCAGTCTTCCGAATAGCCCAGCTCTTTGGCGATTGGGCTCAGCCGATCAAAGACCGGCGAACCGAACTGGATGTCACCAGGGATTTCCCGTAACTCGTCGAACGACTTGCGGGCATCATCTTTCTTCTCTGCTCGCCAGAGGATTTCAATCTTCCCGGCCAGTGGCTGCACACGTTTCTCGCGAGTCTTCAAATACGACTCCAGCGTCTTCATCGCGTCTTCAGACTTTCCGGCCTGACTCTGAGCTGCAGCCAGCAACAGCCCATCGCCGTCCGCTTTTTTCAACTGAGCGACGGCTTCCTCGAACTGATTCTTCGCGAACGCCTGATGTCCCTTCACGGCGGCGATGGCCTGCTGAACGGGAACGCGAGGATCCGGCTTTGCTTTCGGTGGAGTCGGCGGACCTTCCGGCAACGGCGGTGCTTCCGGGACGCGGTCTTTCTCCGCTTTCAGACGACGTTTCTCGGCTTCATCCTGTGCCTTCTTCAGTTGCTCGTCGGCCTTCTTTTTTGCTTCTGCCTCGTTCTTCTGCTGTTGTTTCTCAGCTTTTTTCAGACGCTCGTCGAACTGCGTCAGGATTGCTTCAACCTGCTTATCGTCGCCGAGTCGAGCGACCGCAATGCCAAGATACCGCAGTCGTTTCAGTTGTTCGTCTGCCTTTTCCGTTGGTTCAAGGTATGGCTGCCGACTGAGACTGGCCAGCAGTTCCCACTGCTCGAAACGAAACAGCTCGTCGAACAGACGCAGGCGTCCGTAGTACGCGCTGCCTTTCTTATCGAACGTGTTGTATTTCGGATGCCGCGGCAGTTCGGTCATATTCATGGCGAGGTCAACCGCGTCACGCCACCGACCAATGTGGCCCATGTTTCGAATCAGCCACTCGTTGTTGTGGGCGAAGTTGTGAATCTGATCGGGCATCACTCGATCACGCATCATGTGCGCGTGGTCGACCCGCGCGGACGCTTCCTGCTGCCAGACGGCGTCCGAGTAGCGTTTCTCACGCGAGTAAATATGGCCGGGCATGTGCCACATGTGAGCAATGCCTGGCGCGGCCGCACCGCACTTCGCTGCCGAGTTCAACGCCTTGGCCGAATCTTTGTAATCCCAGAGGTGAATGCGGAAATGATGAACCGGATGCAGCGGCTCAATGGCGAGCACTTCATTCAGCGCGTTGTTGGCATCGTCATAAGACAGCTTGAGGTCAGTCCGATAGCGATACATCGCAAACGCTCGCTCGGCTTTCACTTCCAGATTGTCCGGAAACTCTTTGGCCATCGCTTCCAGAGCCGCGAAGTAAGGCTTGGTTTTGTCGGCCTGTTTTTTCGACTTGCTGTTGAGGTAGGCATTCCACGCGTCGATCATCATCCCCTCCAGCTTGCCGGCGCTGCTTTTTCGCTTGACCGCTTCCTCGATAAACGACTTCGCTCGTTTGTCGTTCTTGTCGTTGGCTCTGGCCATTCCCCAGTAAGCAATCGCGCAGTCTGGATCGAGCATCGCTGCCTGACGGAAAGACCGTTCGGCTTCCAGGTACCAGTAGCCGTAAAGTTGACCCATGCCCTGTCGCACGAAATCGGCGGCTTCCGGAATCGTCGTCGTGACGTCGAAGTTGATCTTCCCGGTGCCGTCCATCAGGTAGGCCTTCTGCCGAGGCCCTTCGTTAAACGCTTCACCATGTATTGAGTGCCCAGCCGGTATGCCGGTTTGCGACTCGTCGGCATTCGGAATTTCCGGATTGGAAACCTCGTCGGTCTTTGTCTGCGCCAGTAAATCTGACGGCCCTGATGACCATCCAATCAGAATCAGCCAGACGATCCCATGAGCAAAAACTGAATTCATCACCTGGTTACTCCCAACGTTTAGTCTGCACTGCCAGCGAATTCGAAAATCGACTCGCCGATGGCAATCACGTCTGCCTGTATTGATCAAAAATAACGGAAAAGAATAACGCGAAGCGGAGCTGAAATCGCTGCTCCGCGTCAAACAGCTGGCGACTCTGTCAACGTTGATCTGCGCCCATTCAACATCAGGGACTACGCGAGTTGGCCAGCTTTGGAAATTCCACCCTGCATCACCGTGATGAACCGACGTCGGTCCTGCAGGATTGAGATGTCCTGGACGACGTCGCCGTCAACGACGAGAACGTCTGCCAGTTTGCCCGCTTCCAGAGTGCCGAACTCGTCGCTGCGACCCAGAATCTCGGCGCCGGTTTTTGTGGCGCAGGTAATGACATCAAGTGGTTTCAAGCCAACGTAATTGACAAAGAAACTCAGCTCTTTCGCGTAGTCGCCGTGAGGGTTCCAGGCGAATCCGTAATCGCCCCCCATGCCCAGACGACCACCAGCAGCCAGTATGCGTCGAGCACTTTCGGCTCCGCCTTCCAGTGTTTCCTGATGACCATCGATCACTGATTGAGGCATCCCGAATTCCGGCCCCACGTCGATACTTGCCTGTTCGAAATACAAAGCCGGCACGACCGGAACGTCGCGTTCGAGCAGCAGGTCCAGCGTTTCGTCATCTATGAAAGTTCCGTGCTCAATCGCGTCGTACCCGGCCAGCAATGCGTTTTTGATTCCTGCCGTGGCACGACAATGGCCGGTAACTTTCAGCTTGTGGTTGTGAGCAGTTTGCACAACCGCGTGCATTTCTTCGAATGTCATGCACAGCGTGTGATGGTCGTTGGTGTCGGGTGCAGCAGCGTCTCCAGTCGGATACGTCTTGACCCATTCCACGCCGTCTTTGACCAGTTTGCGAACGGCGGCGCGTGCTTCGTCGGCACCACTGACCAGCAGAATCAGACCTTCCATCCCGATCTTGCGGAACTCGGGATTCCAGTCCATCAGCCCGCCCGCTCCGCAGATCTCCCGCCCGCTGGCCGCCAGGCGAGGTCCCGGCACGAGATCGTTTTCGATCGCCTTCTTCAACCAGAAGTCAATGTTGAACAGGCTTCCGCCGCTGCGTGCCGACGTGTAACCGCACTCCAGCGCCAGCTTTGCATTGCACGCGGCCAGGATCGTGACGTACTCCACCGGGTACTTGATGTCGAGATCTTCCAGCGCGGCGACGTCAAAGTAAGTTGGGTGAAAATGAGCCTCGACCAGCCCCGGCATGATCGTACCACCGTTGGCGTCGATGGCGGTGATATTCTCTGGCAAAGCCGGCGCAGCCGCTGCCGAGCCTGCGTAAGTGATTGTTCCATCCTCAATCAGCAACAATCCGTCGGCGACCGGAACCGCTCCCGTGCCATCTACAAGCTGTCCGTTTCGAATGACTGTCTGACCGGTTGCTGTCTTCATGGTGGCGTCTCTGGCTGATGATTGATGTGTCGAGGAACATTCATCAAGGGTTGATTTGACGTAGGCTGGAACAAGCTTGCGCAGTTCCGGCAGCAGAATCTGAATCGTCGGCTGAATGCTTGTTGCTGTGAGACATTCCTGCCGGAACAGTGCTGCGCTCGTTCCAGCCTGCCGTTCTGTGGCGATTCGCTGTGCTATCGGCATTGAAACACGCTGACACGTTCAAGACCACTCTGTGACGGAGTTGCTCACCGCTGGTTTGACCGCGCTGCTTCCTGGCGAAACACTGGGCGGCATCTGTTTCATCAATATTGCCGGAGTCGCTCGATGCTGATTCGAAATTATGCGGTCCTGTTCGTGATCGCTCTGTGTGTTCTCGTGTGGTTGAACAAGACGGTGGTCGCTCAGGAGATTCTGCCGGATGGTTCGAAAGCGGCGGAACTGGCGATCTCGGGTTTCAGAATTCCGACCGGCATGAAGATGAGAGTCTTCGCGGCAGAACCGCAGGTCGCGAGTCCCGTCGCCATTTGCATCGACGAGAAAGGCCGCGTCTACGCCGCTGAAGAGTACCGCTTTAACCGAGGCACTCCTGAAAACCGCACGCAGGACTTCTTTTTCACGGACGATCTGCAAATTGATTCACTCGAAGGCCGACTGGCTCTCTACAAAAAATTCCAGGACCGGTTCGAAGGCGGCATGGAATGGTTCACGAAGGTCAGCGATCAGGTGCGTATTCTGGAAGATCGTGACGGAGACGGTCGAGCTGACTTCTCGAAGATCTTCGCGGGCGGTTTCAACGAGCCACTTGACGGACTGGCCGCCGGTTTGATCGCCCGCGACGGAAACGTCTACCTGACGAACATTCCGAATCTGTGGCTGCTGCGCGATACCGACGGAGACGGTGTTGCCGACGTGCGGAAATCCTTGCATCGAGGCTTTGGCGTGAACTGCGGATTCCTCGGTCACGATCTGCATGGACTGGTCTGGGGACCGGACGGTCGATTGTATTTTTCGGTGGGTGATCGAGGCTTCAATCTGAAAACGCCGGAAGGTCGGCATCTTTACGGACCTCGCCGTGGCGCGGTCTTTCGCTGCGAAGCGGACGGCTCTGATCTGCAAGTCGTGCATGTTGGATTGCGGAATCCGCAGGAGCTGGCGTTCGACGAGTTCGGAAACCTCTTCGCCGCCGACAACAACTGCGACAAGGGAGACCTGTCGCGGCTGGTCTACGTCGTCGAAGGCGGCGACTCCGGCTGGAACATGGCTTATCAGACCATTCCCGAGCCGTATCAGACCGGCCCGTGGCACGCCGAAAAAATGTGGCACGTCAACGCGCCGGATCAACCCGCGTGGATCGTCCCGCCCGTCGGTTCGCTGGGAGCCGGTCCGTCCGGATTCACGTACTATCCCGGGACTGGTTTGAGTGAGCGATACCGCGGGCACTTCTTCCTCTGCAACTACACGGGTAATGGAGGCATCGAGTCGTTCGGCGTCGAGCCAAAAGGTGCGGCGTTCCAGATTGTCGACGACCACGATTTCCTGAAACCGATTCAGGCCACCGACGTCGACTTTGGTTACGACGGCAAAATGTACGTGGCTGATTTCGTGAACCTCGACTGGAGCGGCAAAAGTCTCGGCGGTCGCATCTACACGCTGTTCGATCCCGCTCACGTCGCCAGTGATGAAGTCGCCGACGTCCGTACGCGATTCGCAACCGGATTCAAAAACCTGTCTGTTGAAGAACTGGAGGATGGTTTGCAGCATCCGGACATGCGAGTTCGCCAGCGATGCCAGTTCGAACTGGCTGCTCGCGATACTGATGCCGCCGCAAACGCGTTGATGCGGTCGGCAGCCGCATTTCGGAAAACGAACTCAGAAGATCGACTTGGGCAACTCGGGCGGCTGCACGCCGTCTGGGGGATCGGCCAGCGTCTACGCCGACAGAACAATGGTCCGCTTCTCATTCTGCTCCGCGATCTGCTGGTGAACGATACAGATGTAGAAGTCCGATCGCAGAGTGCGAAGATCCTCGGGGAAGTCCGCGATCAAGCGGCGACGCCTTTGCTGATCGGAGCGTTGGAAGATAACTCAGCACGTCTGCGATTTTTCGCGGCGGAAGCACTCGGTCGAATTGGCGATCCAGTGGCGGTCGATCCGCTCTTTGCCATGCTGGAGAAAAATGCCGACTCAGATCGATACGTCCGGCACGCCGGTGTCGTCGCTCTGGCTTCGATTGCCGATGTCCCCGCACTGCTGAACCGTGTGAACTCGCCGTCGGACGCGGTGCGTCTCGCCGCTCTGCTGGCACTGCGTCGAGCCGCCCCACAACACGTCAATCGATTTCTCAACGATCCGAATCTGGCAATCGTCACCGAGGCCGCGCGAGCCATCAACGATCTGCATCTTGACGATCAAACGTCGGCTCTGGCCGCCTTTGCCGCCAGGATCGGTGGTTCGGAGGAAGACTTGCCGGACGCACTCGTGCGGCGAGTGATCCATGCAAACTTCCGGCTGGGCGAAGCTTCCAACGCCGCAGCTGTCGTCCAACTGGCGACGAATGGTAAGCTCAATTCCGTCATGCGGGCCGAGGCAGTTTCATGTCTCGCCGATTGGAATTCTCCCGGCCAGCGCGATCGAGTCACCGGATACTGGCGTCCGGTCGAAGCGCGTCCGACCGAGGCGGTGCGAGAAGTTGTGGAAAACGCGGCGGCGCAGTTACTGAGTTCAGCGGATGGAACGCTGCTGCCTGCGGTGCTCGCTCTGGTCAGCAGGTACGATATTCAGGTCAACGATGATGATCTCGCGACATGGGCCGTCGATGAGCAACGATCGACTGAAACTCGCGGAGCTGTGCTGGAACTGCTGGCTGCTCGCAACACGCCGCAGACGTCGACACTGATTCAGACATTCCTCGTTTCGAATCATCACGAGCTTCGAACTGTTGCCAGGCAGTTACTTGCGAAACGGGATCCCGCTGCCGCTGTGACTTCCGTGAGACAGTCAACGAGTGACGCGAATTCAACGATCGCCGAACTGCAGGCGGGCGCGAAACTGTTAAGCGAACTGGGTCGACCGGACGCGGACGTGTTGCTTGCTTCCGCCCTGCAGGATCTGATCAATCAGCCGAATTCTTCGCCGCCGACGTGGCGCCACCTCCGCGAGATCGAGCTTGACATTGTCGAAGCCGCTTCCAGACGAAACAGCGGTCAGATTGCGGCGCTGCTCGCTCAATATCAGAAGCATGTGAAGCAGGCAGCAGACAGCGATCCACTGGCCAGCTTCCGATCGACGCTGCTGGGCGGAAACGCAACTGCTGGCCAGTCAGTTTTTTCCGGACACCGCAAAGCTCAGTGCCTGAGGTGCCACAAGGTCAACGGCCTCGGTGGCGATGCCGGGCCGGACCTGTCCAAAGTTTCTGAACGAGCGAAAGGCGATCGCGAGTACCTGCTGGAGTCGTTGATCAACCCGCACGCGAAACTTGCCAAAGGCTACGGGACAGTGACTGTCGTGCTCGAAGACGGAAAAGTAATCAGCGGAACGGTCGCTTCTGAAACAGCGACAACGCTGGTGCTTCGCACGTCCGACGGAAAAACGCGAGAGGTACCGATTTCCGAAATCGAGCAGCGCGTCAAACCGCAATCGCCGATGCCTCCGGTCGGCGCCGTTCTGACTCGGCGAGAGTTGCGGGACGTCGTCGAATATCTCAGCACACTGAGGTAGCGAGTTGCCGTGTCGAGCGATTCTGACAGAACGGATCCGTGATCAGCAGCGAATCCAGCCGGCACCTTCGTGGCCGAAGTTGAACGTTGGACCATGCAGGATTTCGGCGAGAATTTCCGCGGACTCGACCACTCGCGGCCCGGGGCGATTGAAATACTGATGCCCGTCCGTCAGATAAACGTGATTGTTGCGAACTGCTTTCAGACCGAGCCATTGGGGATGTTCCGTCAGCAGATGCAGTTCCTGCTTCGTCCGCTCGATGCCGAATCCACACGGCATGATGACGATGAAATCCGGGTCGGCGTTGACAAGCTCGTCCCAGCTCATCCACGGCGAATGCTTGCTGGCTACGCTGAGTAGCGACCGACCTCCGGCCAGTTCCACGAGTTCCGGAATCCAGTTGCCAGCAGGCATCAGCGGTTCGAGCCACTCGATACAGACGACGGTTGGTCGCGACTTCGTTTCGGGAAGCACTTCTTTCAATTGCCGAAGCCGTTGCTGTAGCGATTCGATTAGCGTTTGTCCGGCAGTCGAATCGTCCAGCGCTTTGGCAACGGATTGAATGTCAATCCAGATATCTGCCAGAGCCATCGGCAGCAGTGAGACGATCTGCGGTTGCGATCCGATCATCTTGCAGATGGCTTCTTCGACATCCTTCAGATTGACCGCACAGACCTCACATTGCGACTGCGTAATCACAAGTGTTGGCTGAAGTCGTTGCAGTTCGTCGCGAAAGACGGTGTAAATCGACAACGCATTCTGCAGTGACTTTTTAACCTGCTGATCAATTTCGTTGCTGCTGCCGGAAACGTCGATGCGTGGCTCGGAGCAGACAGGAAGATGTTCGATGCTCGGCGGAAAATCACATTCGTGCGATCGTCCCACCAGACACTGTTCGTATCCCAGAGCGGCGACTATTTCAGTGGCGCTGGCAATCAGCGAGACGATTCGATGTTCCATTCGTGCAGTCACTCTTGTTGAAATTTTGAAGCAGTAGAGATCGTTGAGTGTAAATACGCAGAGGAACGGAGAGTTGTTATGTAAGAGCCTGTTTTTAGCGGCTGAGCATCCAGAAGTCATTCGCTCGAACGCTAAGAAAACTGTCAGACCTTGCAAGGTAGTGGCGCTTTCTGGAGACTCGCTGAACTGTGACTTTCATTCTTTGACATCTTCGCCTGTGAATGATTTAGAGGCCGACTCATGCTTCGCTCTTTGATGGCACTGCTGTTGTGTGTTTGCTTCGCGGTGTCTGCAAGTGCTGATGAAGGAAACAGCTCCGAGAACATCCTTCGCGACATCGAATTCTCCAAACCGGACGGACATTCGCTGAAACTCGATCTGTATTTGCCGGATGATCGTTCGCATGCAGTTCCTGTGGTCGTGTTCGTGCATGGCGGCGGCTGGAAGAATGGCAGCCGAAAATCTGGAGGGAAAACGGCTGCCTGGTTGACGGAACACGGCATCGCCGTCGCGTCAGTCGACTACCGGCTGATCGACGTTGCGCAGTGGCCAGCTCAGATCAACGACTGTTACGACGCCGTCCGCTGGGTAAGAGAACACGCGGACGAGTACGGCCTGGACGGCGATCACATCGGCGCGTGGGGAACGTCCGCTGGCGGTCATCTGGTCGCATTGATGGGGACTCGAACGTTTTCCGGCGAAGAAACCGTTTCCAGCCGAGTTCAGGCGGTGTGCGACTGGTTTGGTCCATCCGAGTTAATGACCATGCCGCCGAACAACGTCGGCAACGGTCGCACTGCCGAAGACGTTGCCAATTCGAACGGGGCGAAGCTGCTGGGGGCGACCGTGCGAGAAGTTCCAGAACTTGCTCGCGATGCCAGCGGTCTGGATCATGTGACGTCGGACGATCCGCCGTTTCTCATCATGCATGGGGATAAAGATCCCGGAGTTCCGCTGGAACAGAGTCAGAAACTCCATGCGAAACTGATCGAAGCCGGAGTCAGTTCGCGACTGCACGTCGTCAAAGGCGCTGGACACGGCGGCAAGCTGTTCGCATCGCCCGAGTCGCAAACGATCGTCGCCGCATTCTTCAAACGAACGCTGAAGCCGGAATGGAATCAGGGAGCCGGTCCGGATTCGGACTTCGGAATCAGTCCTGCGAAAGCGCCGTCCACGTGGAGCGTTGTGCGAAACGAAAATATTCTCTGGCAGAAGACACTGCCGGAAACGGGGCAAAGCACAGTTGTGACGAATGGCGGTCGGCTGTTTTTCACCACGATGAAACCGGTTGGTGCGGATTCGTCGTTGGGGCAGGACATCGTCGCCTGGTGCTGCGACGCGGGATCGGGCGAGACGATCTGGACTCGCGAAATTGCCGCTGACTATCCGTTGAGACTTTCCGGCTGTTTCAGCGACAGTTCCTCACCGCCGCCAGTCACTGATGGCGAACGAGTCTGCTTCTTCAATGCTTCCGGTCGGATCTCGTGTTTTGATCGGGAAGGTAAAGAACTGTGGACTCGCGAATTCATGCCGGTCGGCAGGACGATGCCGTTTCTGGTTGATGGATCCGTCGTATTCATCCGGCAACGCTATATGCCAGACGCTGGCGGAAACTTCACTCACGAACACAAAAACGCTCCGCGTGAAAAGTGGACTCAACTGGAAGCGTTTGACCTCGCTACCGGCAAGCCGGTGTGGGAAACGACATGCGGTTCGAATATGGGCTGCGTTCCATTGCTGCAGACACTCAGCGACGGCCGTCGTGTGATTGTCGTCGGGCGAGGCGGAGGCCATTCGCCGCCGGAATCTCCCGAAGGAATTTCACTCGTTGACGCCACTGACGGCAGCACCATCTGGACGTTACCACTGCCGGGTTTCATGAGCACGATGACGTTCAACATCGTGCGGGATCACGTACTGGTCTTTCACGGCGGTGAGCATCTCTGGGTCAACGCGATGAATGGAGAGATCACTCGTCGCGTTTCTATTCTCGAAAACGTTCCTGTGCGCGAGCAATCAGAGAACGGCTGGGTGACGAAGTCCCGCTCACTGACGCCTGGCCGGAGTCTGCGCGAGATCATTCAGCAGTCGAACATCCTCGTCGGTTCGTACCACTACTTCCGCAGTTACACACAACCGTGGCTGGGTCGCGTTCATGTGAACTCCGGCAACGTGGAATACCTGCAACTGCCGGTGCAGTCGCTGCCCGGCTCGATGCGGAATGATGACCAGTGGCTCTGGACGTGGCGCGATCTGCCTGCCGATCGCATTGATGCATTGAAAAGTGGATTGAAGAAATCGCAGCAGGATATCCCGATCACGCAGTGGGCTTTTCAGCCGAACGACATGAAAAACTCGCGAGGCTACGTCGTGATGGGTGACGCTCGTTCGAAAGGCAACGGCTGGGGTCACCATGCATCAGCGATTCCGACAGCGATTGGAGATAATCTTTACGTGCCGATCATGAGCGGTAACGTCTATGTACTGCGACATGCGGCAAAGACGCTCGACGAGAACGCCTTAATCGCGATCAATGATCTCGGCCCGATCGGCCAGTCGTGGAACCGGGCCAGCATCAGCTACTCGCACGGCAGGTTGTATGCTCACACAATTGGTAAACTGATCTGCATCGAGAAGTGAAATGACCGTGCTGCATACTTTCGTAGGGTGTGACAAGCGGAGCGAATTCCAAAACCGGTGTGCCCGCGCGGGCAGCCGTTAAATTTAGAAGCGGTGAGGATTGCTCGCAGATCTCCGCGCCGGCACACCGCGATGACCGTTCCGCCCGCTGGTCACACCCTACGGTGGAACAACTCGCCGCCTCTGCGTGGCTCATTGATGACAGGAATACGTTTATGGATCCATCGTGTCTGAAGTATTGTCTGACCGACGAAGAGCGACGTCATTTCAATGAGCAGGGTTACCTGATCGTGGAAGATGCATTGAACCCGGCTTCGGTCGCCCGGCTGGTCGACATCGTTGATCGGATCGACCAGCGCGAGCGGACTCCGGAACTCGGTGACCGCTTGCTGTCGGTCACAAATATTCTCCATGAAGATCCGGCTTTGCTTGATCTTGTTGATCTGCCGCGTGTGTTTCCGAAAGTCTGGGGAATTCTTGGTTGGAACATTTGGTCTTACCACACGCATTTGGATGTGACACCGCCCGCCAATCCGGACACCACGGCGTGGCAGGTGGCCTGGCATCAGGACAGCATGCGGGTCAACGACGAGATCGAGATTCACCCGCGACCGCGTCTGTCGCTGAAGGTCGGGTACTACCTTTCGGACGTCTCCGTTCCGGGACGTGGTAACACGCTGATCGTGCCTGGTTCGCATCTCGACGACGAACTCGATTGCCCGAGCGATGGCCTCTCGAATCCCGTCGGTGCCGAACCGCTTTGTGTCAAACCGGGTAGCGCCGTCCTGATCGATCGCCGTATCTGGCATTCGCGCAGCCGCAACGAATCATCGCTGACGCGGAAAGTTCTGTGGTACGGTTACAGCTATCGCTGGCTGAAACCCAAAGACGACATGACCGTGAGACATCTGCTCGACGGAGCCGATCCCGTTCGTGCGCAGCTGCTGGGATCCGGTTCGGCCAATGGCTGTTACGACCCTTCCGACGATGACGTGCCGCTGCGAGGCTGGCTCGCCGAAAATCATCCGGCGGACGCCGTCTGGTCACAGCATCCACGTCCCCAGGCCCGTCCACCGGCCATGGTCCGAGGACGCAACGCCGGTCGGCAATGAGTGTCGCCGCGTCGTTGTTGGCTTTGCTGCTCATTGTGGTGAGATCGCCAGAAACTCGTCTCGATGCTCTATTACGTATAGGTAAAGTTGAATCTCCAAATCTTGTCCCATCTGCTTCCAGCGCTGATCGAGTTCATGCCATTGAGTATCTGTCGAATGATCTTGATCAATCGACTCAGATTCGTCGTCGTCGGCCACAACGAGGGCGATGGCTGCATCAATAATCTCGGCACCTTCGACGGCTCCAATCAAATGTAAACCAGAGACTGCGTTTCGACACTCATCGACTTCAAGGTCCCAGAATGACTTGGTTACTCCGTATTCATCAATCATGTTCCTGACATTCATCAAGTCTCGAATCTGCTGTAGAGAGAGACTTGGAAGTGATTCGTGACTGTATAGCCACTTTGCGAAATCACCAACCTCGTGCCAGTCCAGCAGACCTTCTGCTGCGCCGAGTGCGACTCGCTCGGAACCATCATCAATGAACTTTCTCAGAAGCTGACCATCATCCTGGTGAGCATGTCGACCGATCAGAATGAGCAGATATCTGAGTGCTTCCGAAACGTGTTCATCGCGAAGCATCTCCTCTCGATCAGCAACCAATTTAAGAAGTACATCGCGATCAGCCGTCGTTGGACTTCCCCAAAGGTTGATGAGAATCCTGTTTGGATCAACGCGTGGATCTGCCAGTAGTCTATTGACAGCTGCAGTTGCCCTCTCATGCGGTAGCCATACCAGTCGATGGCAAGGATTGTCAGATTCAGAATTCGTCTGAATCAGCTGTTCCAGTCGGTTGATGAGAGCCATTTGGTACTGATCACTCAGATCACCGGCCGAAGTGAGACCGGAATACGTGCTTTCCACTACTTCGTCGACGGCATCTCCCAACAGATTGATGACGGTGATCATGCTGCTGTCATGTCCGGATTCCCCGAGCGTATACGCGACGGCTATGCGAACCCTTGCGTCTCTATTTTGTGCAAACGGTATCAGTAACGGCACTACTTCGTCGGAAACATTCGACCGCAGCAGAAAACAAATCCGCTCGATTGGCAGGTTGGGAACATCCTTCTCGCCTTGTATCTGGGTAGTCAGTCGTTCCGAACCGGATTCATCCTGGAGAATATCCACGAGCACAGAACACACCCTCTCTCGAATGGAAAAGAGGTTTCGGTGTCGTATTAAATATGCATCGCCGGCCGCTTTCACGTCTCGTTCAAACAGATAGAGTTCGGTTTCGTGTCGAACTGTTGCAAGGTCCCAATCTTCAGGATGCTGCATCGTTAAATCCTTCGAGTCGATCGCTGTCCAAACGGCAATAACCGCAACGCTGGTTACGACAAATCCAGAACATGCAAGGAAAGTCTTGAGGGGCGAAACTGACATGAGATGGGAGCCAACAGTAAAAGTTGAGAAGCAATTTGGAATTGAAAATGAATCCGTATGAAATTTTCATTTCAGCATGTTTAACTCTGTGAAACGATTTTTAGTTGTACGACACCTCGTCGGGGAAGTTATTACGTCGGACTGAAGTTGCCTGGCGCCGGTCTGGTTCTGGTCGAGCATGCTGTTCGAACCTGGACGCTCTTCTGATCTGGTTCCGCCATCGCCCCGCTCCTCCATCCTCGCGCCGGAAACATCCCAGCCGCTACCGACTTCTGAACTCGTGACAGGCGTGGAGTATGGAAACTTTCATCGTATTTATCACCACCGCAGACCGAAGTCCGCTGTTGATCGAACAGGGAAGGTCGCCGAAGTCGCTTAGGATCGTGCTCAGAATAACTTCGCAAATTCCAATCATGTCATTCCCGCGCAGAGCCCTGGGCTCGCGAAGGCGGGGCCGGGAAACCAGCAGCCAGGGAGAACTGGTTTCCCGCCTGCGCGGGAATGACGGAAATCGCGGCTCTCGTGACGTGACTGTCGTGACGTGGCTCTCGTGACGCGGCAACTTGATTGCTGGCTGTTTGGAATGCGGTAATCTCCCGGCATGAGCATTCGACCTTTAATCACGCCTGCCGGGCATCTGACTGTTGAATCCGCTGACGATGCGGATGTATCGGATGGAACGTTAAATGCCGGGATACAGGAAGAACTGCAAACGGCCTTCTACAACTCCGGTGCAGCGGGACTGCGATGTCTGGCGTCCGGTCAGTTGAAGGCGGAGCTGCCGGCGGCGTTTGTCTTCTGGCGCGAGTTTGCTCAGAGTTTCTTTCATGAGCTGTGCGGACTGGGTGAGGATGCGCTGCGGAAGCTGGCGTCGTCGAGCGCGGCGCGATCGGCCACGACGATCAACCCGCCGCACGAGCTGACGCTGATCGGTCTGATCGAGAATGCACCACCCATGCGCGGGCTGGAGTATCTGACTCCTGACGTGCTGCGAGGTTTGTGGCACGAGTTGCAGGAACTGGTGCTGGATGAGGCCAGCGCGTACGACGGCGGGCCGGTCGCGTATCTCCGCCATCTCAATCCGCTGTGGAATCTGCTGGGTCGAGTGACGTTTCATCTGGCGGAAAACAAACGCGACCCCGATCGACCGTTCGCGTTTCTGGCGACGTACACGCATCGGATGTCCGCGAAAGCGAAGCTCCAGCATCTTCCTTTGGCCGAAGCGCTCAAGCAGTATGCCGGCGAGAAAAACCAGATAAAGCTGGCGGCACTGCTGGAGCCGGTACAGAAAGCCGCCGGGAAAAGTGAGCTGATTCGCGAGATGCTTGATTCCCGCCGCCTGTTTCAGCCGCAGGCGTTGTCGATCAGTCAGGCTCACCGCTTTCTGACGAATGTGCCGCAGATGGAAGAGGCCGGGCTGGTCGTGCGTGTGCCCGACTGGTGGAAAGCTCGACAGTCAACGCGACCGGAAGTTCGCGTGAAGATTGGTCAGCAGCAGGCCAGTCAGGTCGGCCTGGACAGTCTGATGGACTTTTCGATCGACGTGGCACTCGATGGTGAACCGCTCACTGAAGAGGAACGCCATCTGATACTGCAGTCGACGGACGGACTGGCTTTGCTGCGAGGCAAATGGGTCGAAGTCGATCAGGACAAGCTGCAGCAGGCGCTCGCTCACTGGAACCAGATGGAGCAACAGTACGCGGACGGCGTCGACTTCATTCAGGGCATGCGCATGCTGGCTGGCGTGCGGCTCGGCAAGGATGAAGCCGATGACGAAACCGCTGGCTGGACTCGCGTGACCGCTGGCGACTGGTTGAACGACACGCTGCAGCAGCTTCGTGATCCGTCTGGAGTCGTCGGCTGCGAGCCCGGTCGACAACTCAACGCCACACTGAGACCGTATCAGGTCGATGGCGTCCGCTGGTTGTGGTTCATGACCCGACTCGGGCTGGGAGCCTGTCTGGCCGACGACATGGGACTGGGCAAAACGATTCAGATCATCGATCTGCTGCTGACCTTGAAAAGTGAAGACGCCCGGCAACGCGAGACAGCGACACCGGGACAGAAACAGAAGCCGCAACAGCAACAGACGACATCGACGAGCCTGCTGATTGTTCCCGCGTCACTGGTCGGGAACTGGAAGAGCGAGTTCGAACGATTCGCTCCCTCATTGCGAGTCCAGTACGTTCACCGATCCGAATGCGATGCCGACACGCTGCAGCGCATCGCGAAGTCACCCGACAAAGAACTGGCCGGATTCGATGTTGTGGTGACAACGTACGGACTGGCTCGACGGCTGGACTGGCTGGCAAAACTCGACTGGCGGCTGATCGTGCTGGACGAAGCTCAGGCGATCAAGAACGCGTCGTCGGCTCAAGCGAAGTCGATCCGGAAACTGAAGTCGTCCGGACGCATCGCACTCTCAGGCACACCGGTGGAAAATCATCTGGGCGAACTTTGGTCGCTGTTCGATTTCTGCTGTCCCGGCCTGCTCGGCAACGCGACGCAGTTCAAAAAGTTCGTCAAAGGATTGAATCAGCGACAGGATGCCCATGCGTATGGAGCGTTGCGAAAACTGGTGCGTCCTTACCTGCTGCGACGCCTGAAAACGGACCCCGGAATCGTTCCCGATCTGCCGGACAAAACCGAAATGCGAGCCGAGTGCGGGCTGTCGAAAAAACAGATCGCGCTGTATGGGAAGACGCTCAAGGAACTGGAGCAACGACTGGAATCAACCGACGGCATGGAACGCCGCGGCGTCGTGCTGGCGACGCTGATGCAGCTCAAACAGATCTGCAATCACCCGTCGCAGTTTCTTCATCAGGATGAATTCGCCGCAGCGGACAGCGGCAAGTTTCAGCGGTTACAACAGGTTTGTCAGCCGATCATCGAGCGACAGGAACGCGTGCTGGTGTTTACTCAGTTTCAGTCGGTGACCGACCCACTGGCCGAGTTTCTGGCCGGTGTCTTTGGTCGACCAGGGCTCGTGCTGCACGGTGGCATCGCGGTGAAGAAACGCAAACAGCTGGTCGCCGAATTTCAGGCCGACGACGGACCTCCGTTCTTTGTGATCTCGGTCAAAGCTGGTGGAACGGGGCTCAACCTGACGGCGGCATCGCACGTCGTTCACTTTGATCGCTGGTGGAATCCGGCGGTCGAGAACCAGGCGACGGACCGCGCTTTCCGAATTGGGCAGCGGCGAAACGTGCTGGTCCACAAATTCGTCTGCCGAGGCACCGTCGAAGAACGCATCGATCAGATGATCCAGGATAAACTGAATCTCGCCGACGAAATTCTCAGTGGCGGCGCAGAGACCATGCTGACGGAAATGAGTGATCGCGAACTGCTCGACTTCGTGTCGATTGATCTGTCCCGTGCGTCGAGCGACGATGCGTGACAAGAAGACAACTCCACCGGGAAATGTGTCCGGGATCACTTCCCGAACGGAAGATACGGAAGATGCTGAAATCTACCACAGAGGCACAGAGCACACGGAGTTTGCCATTTCGAGATTTTCTCTGTGAACTCTGCGCCTCTGTGGTTAGAAACCTTCACTGCCAGACAGGGAACATATTTCAAACGCATTCCCCCCGCGTGGACGGCTTGCCACAACTAAAGAGAACCCACAGGCCACAACGAATGATGCCCGCACGGCGAGCGTAAGTTTCTCTGTAAGACTTTAATTCAAGGTGTGCCAGTGGCACATGTTTTCAACGGGATTCAGCAGGGAGGTCGATCATGTCGTGGGGGTATGGATACCGCGAGTACGTGCCGGTCGCACAAAGAAAAGCTCAGGGCAGTTGGTATGCGATTGAGCATGCCAGGAAACAGGGGCGTGCCGTTCAGCCGGTGATGATCCGGGGTAAAAAGATTGCGACGACGTTCTGGGGCAAAGCCTGGTGCGATCATCTGGAAAGTTACAGCGATTATGCCAACCGGCTTCCGCGAGGTCGGACCTACGTGCGAAACGGTTCCGTCGTCGACCTGGCGATTTCCGCCGGTCGAGTCGAAGCGCTGGTCGCTGGTTCGGATACCTACGAAGTTGACATCAGGATTGACCGGCTCACAGCGGCCGACTGGAAGAAGATTCGCAACGACTGCTCGGCGTCGATCGATTCGCTTCTGGATCTGCTGGGCGGGAAATTTTCCGCTGGCGTGATGACTCGGCTGACTCGTCGCCCGGACGGACTGTTCCCGACTCCGAAGGAGATCAAGCTGGATTGCAGTTGCCCGGACTGGGCAACGATGTGCAAACACGTCGCCGCCGTGCTGTACGGAGTGGGTGCTCATCTGGATCAGCGTCCGGAACTGCTGTTCCTGCTGCGCCATGTCGATCACACCGAACTGGTCAGCGAAGCCGTCTCGGCCGGCAATCTTTCCACAGCCCTGGGCGAGCCATCGTCTCAGCTCGCTGGCGAAGATCTGGGAGCGATGTTCGGCATCGACCTCGACGTTTCGGCAGATTCATCGACAGGAGCAGCCGCACCCGCCAAACGCCGGTCTCCGGCAAAGAAGAAACCTGCGGCAACAAGTACACCGAAGAAAGCTGTGCCCCGAAAGAAATCTGCTCCGAAGAAAAGTGTGGCGAAGAAACCGGAACCGTCCGGAGATGCCGTCGGCAACGGAGTTGTCAGTCAGAAGGCTGTGAAGAAAAAGGCCGCCGGGAAGAAAGCGACTAAGAAGAAAGTCGCCAGGAAGAAAGTCGCCAGGAAGAAAGTCGCGAAAAAAAGTGCAGCGACGAAGAAGACTGCAGCCCCGAAGGTGGTCGTGAAGAAGTCGGTGAAGAAGAAAGCGGCGACGAATTCGACCACCACGAAGACTGTCAAAAAGAAAGCCGCCCGCAGCAAAGTGGCGAAGAAAAAGGCGGTGAAGAAAAAGACCGTCGCTCGACAGAAACGATCCTGAGAACAATCGCAGGACAGACTGAGGCTCGCTGACCGATCGTAACACAATGGATGTTCTGAGTTTTGTAGGCCGCGACCAAGCGCAGCGCCGTTCCGGCAGTCATAAGTCCAACTCACTCCGAATTGCCGGAACGGCGCTGCGCTTGGTCCGGCCTACGACGGCGGCGTTGCCGGTCACAAAATCACAACCTCTGTCGGTTGAGGAGAAAGCGAATGGCCAATCATCCTTTTGCCAGGATCAGGTGCGGTGTCAAACTACCGATCGGCTGCCTGATCGTCGTGTTATTGATGATTCAAGCTCGCTGTGCAGTGGCTCAGGATGGTTCGCCGACAGGCTACTTTGCCGAGTTTCAAATCACGCAGGCCACACGATTGGACTGGGTGTTTGCACTGACGAATCAGAGTCCGGCGGATGTTCCCGACGGGTTTCTCAAAGACTACGAATCGACCGATCAGCGATTCGAGCTGTACGTCCCCGCAAGCTATAACGCCGAGCGACCGGCACCACTGATTCTATTTATCTCGCCGGGTCAGAAGGGAACCGGACTGGCTCAGTTCCGGGCGTTGTGTGATCGCGAAGGCGTACTGTTTGCCAGTCCGCATCAGGCCGGTAATCAGACGCCCGGCCCGCGCCGCGTGCGGATTGTGATGGACACACTCGACGAAGTCCGGCGACGCTACCGCATCGATCCCGATCGCACTTATATCGGCGGCTTTTCCGGAGGTGGACGCATCGCGTTTGCCATCGCCACGGCGTTGCCCGAATACTTTGGCGGCATCCTGCCGGTCTGTGCTGGCGGTGAGTTGCGACCGGAATCCTGGCTGCGTCAACGAGTGATCGACCGACTGCGCATCGCTCTGATTACGGGAGAAAAGGACTTCAATCGTGGAGAGATTGAGCGATTAACGCAGACCCAATTATCCTCCGTCGGAGTGAACAGCAGAGTCTGGACCGCCAGCGGGTTGGGACACGGGATCCCGTCGGATCAGACGTTGAGCGAAGCATATCACTGGCTGGAAGAAGGTCTCAAAGATCGACAGAAACTGGCCAAACGTTTTTCGGCGTCGAGCCTTTCAGACGCGCCGTCACGCCAGGAGTGGGCTCGCCGCCTGTTCGCCGAAGCTCAGTTAAGACTGAAGTCGAAAGCGTTGACGTACTCTGGGTTGATGCAGCTCAAAGGAATTAACACGCGCAGGAACGACCTGACGGAAGCTGAGAGGGCATTGGAGATACTTCAGA
>JABMPE010000268.1 GCA_013203845.1 Rhodopirellula sp.
ACCTTGAACAGTTCGAGTTGCGCCGTACAGTCCGTGTTCGACATGAGAGCCTCCTGTGCCAAAGTAAGTGTTGTTCCAATAATCACTTACCGGTGCAAGAGGCTCTCTGTTCGTCTCACAACGTGCGCTTTTCGGGCTAGAGCCCGCAAGACCGCTGCAGCCGGAAAATCCGTCATTCGTGATTCATCCCGAACCGATACCAGAATCCAGTGACTCCGCGCAAGTCGTACGCGTGGGGCCACACGCTGGTCTCGTTCTGAGAGTACCCGATGCGACTTTCCATGTGGCTGCTGGCCCTGACCGCCCTGTTGACCGGAGGCTGTGTGTCTCCGTGTTCAAACGGTGCGTGCAGCACGGGCGAGCCTTACTATGGGACTCCTGCATCGCGTTTCTGCGGCTCAAAAAAACTGCTGCCGCAAACGCTGTTAAACAGTGGATGCGGTCTCGGTTGGTGCCAGCCGAGCCCCTATCTGACCTGCTCCAGATACCTGCCGTGGATGGATAAGTGGACGTCGACGATCACTGCCCGACGCTGCGCTGATCGATACCTGCTGAAGCAGCAGATTCAATGTCGAAGGCTACTCTCCAAGCATTATAAGTCCGGGTTCCGCGCAGCTTTCTCTGCGATCGCCAACGGGGAAAGTGGAGAAGTTCCACCCGTTCCGCCGCCCAAATACTGGAACACTCACTACCGCACCGAGCAGGGCAAGCAATGCGTTGAGTTGTACTTCGATGGCTACCGTTCCGGATCGGCACTCGCCGCTTCCGAACTCACGACGATGAAGACGATCGGGGCCTCATACGACTGGAGCATTCAGAACCCCCCGGCTCCCGGCTTCCCATCCGAATTCAGCAGCTCTGGAAGCTGTGGTCATGGAGGAGCCTGCTCGATCGGGCAGGGATGTCAGCTGGTCGGCAACTACCCACCAGGTGGAGCCGGACCGGTGATGGCGTTTCCGACAGCCATGCCTGTGGAGCAGCCGTCGGTCTTCGCGGTCGGCCCTCAGATGAGTCCTCCTCCGATGAATTACCCGCCGCCTGCCTCAGGGATTGGACCGGCGAATACCTATCCCAACTCGCACCGCTACGGTCCGATCCCGGAGCCGGGATTTGGCCAGCAACAGAATCCCTACTCCTCCCCGAACAATTCCGGCCAGTCTGGCTTTGCTCCAGAACGAGCACCACAGCCGTCTCAGGCTTACGGCAACGCTGATTCTGGTTTACCGAATCCGCCAGCCAAGGGATTTGATTCCGGACGAAGTCTCGATCTGCCATCGCCAGCCTTACAAAATCCCGCAATGTCGACGCCCGGTTACGCAACTCCCGGCAGCACAATCGGTGCTCAGCCGTCACCACAAAATCAATTCCCACAGCAGAACGATGGCCAGCCGGGAATTTCCAATCAGCGACGAAACGGCGTACTGACGCCCGGATTCAGTGGGACACCACCAGGGCAGGTTCTACCGGGAAGACTCGGGCCGCCCGACGAATTCAAATTTGAACCGCCCGCCTTTCGACCTCAACCACCTCAGCCTTAGTCACCGCTCTGGGCATTACCGCAGCCATGTGACGGTCAGCGGACAACGACAGATTTTACGATCACTTCCTGGATAACCCCTCAGACTGAGCCATGCACGAAACGTCATCGCACAATCTGGATCGAGCGGCATCACAACTGCCCGAACGCGCGTCGAATGCGAGTTCGGTCGGCAGAGTTCGTGACGTGATGGCTCGGAACACAGATCGATCGCGACGGTCTGTTTCCGTCGCCATCTGCCTGGCGATGCTGACCTTGTCGGCTCTTTCCGGATGCGCCGCATTTCGACCACTGGCAGGAGTACCGGCCCGATTCCTGCCGGAAGAACTCAAGGGATGCAGCCGAGAAAACGGACAGATGATCGACCTGTCCTACTTGCGTCAACAGGCACCGGCTGAATACACGGTGGATGCTGGCGACGTTCTTGCGATCTACATCGAGCAGGTTCTGGGACAGCGCGAGCAACCTCCAATCAACCAGCCGCTCGATACGACACAGCCGCCGACGCTTGGCTATCCGTTGACCGTTCGAGATGACGGCACTTTATCGTTGCCACTGATCCAGCCGATCAACGTGCGAAGCAAGACGATCCCTCAGATCGAACGCGACATTCGCTATGCCTACACCGTGCAAAGACGCCTGCTGCTGCCGGGGCAGGACCGAATTCTCGTCACGCTGCACAAACCGCGGCAGCATCGGATTCTGGTCATTCGTCAGGAAACACAGTCAGACGTACTGACCAGCGTCAGCGTCAGCGGCGGCTCGCTGGGCACGGCCAAAAAAGGCACCGGCCATGTGGTCTCGTTGCCTGCTTACAAAAACGATGTCCTGAACGCTCTGGTTGCGTCCGGTGGTCTGCCGGGTCTCGATGCGGAAAACGTCGTGTATGTCATGCGCGGTCGACATGCTCAACCAGCGCCAGCGTTACCGCTTTCGGCTCAACCACAACCGACGCAGTATCAGCCCCCGCATGGGCAACCGAATCCGCCAATGCCGCCTGGTTATCAGCAGCCACCGACTTACCAACAACAGCCAGCCTATCCACAGGAGCCGGGATACAGGCAGCAACCCACTGGTTACCTGCCACAACCAGGTTACGGGCCCATGTCGTCGGTTTCGCCGGCAAAACACCACAGCCCTTCTCTGCCCGTTGACGAAGGATTGATTATCAGAGCGCAGAATCCGGAAATGGCTCAGACTCTTCCCAGGGGGCGATACAACTCCGGAATCCAGCAGGTTGATTACCGGATGTCGCGGCCACAGCCAGTGTCTGGAAACCTCACGGCGCTGCCGATGCCGACAGGTTCTCAATCGATGATGAATCAGGCATATCACACCGTTGCCGATTCGAACTACCAGACCGCTTCCATGCAGATGGTTGATCCCCGGATGGCTCCACAATTCGCACCACAGTTCCAGCCATCGCAGCAGTTTTCGCAACCGATGTCGCCGCAGTTCCAGCCGCAACCTCAGCAGCAGTGGCAACAGCCTGCCAACTGGGCGAACGCTCCGGAAATCGCCCATGGCCGCTTCTGCAACCAGCAGAATTCGATTCGAATTCCGCTACGGCTTGAGGAATTCGAAACGATCAACTTCAGCGAGAGCGACATCATCCTCGAAGACGGCGATATCGTGTTCATCGCGTCACGAGACAACGAACTGTTCTACACCGGCGGCCTGCTGGGCGGCGGAGAGTACACGCTTCCGCGGGATCGCGACCTCGACATCCTCGAAGCCATCGCGATCGCCGAGTCGAGAAGGAATTCCGGGGGACGAGCCGGCAGCTCGGCACTCAACAGCGATGTTTCGATCAGCCCCAGCGAAGCCATCGTTCTGCGAAAACTGCCCAACGGAACACAGGTACCAATTCTGGTCGACCTGTACCGAGCCCGCACGCGTGCTTCAGAACGAATCAACATCCAGCCCGGCGATTACATCATCGTTCAATACACAAAGATGGAAGCTGTCGGCGCGTTCATCGAACGGCACATTCTGGAGAGCGCCCTGTTCGGAGTGGCCGCCGCTCAGCTGAACAGCGGTCGCCGGTAATCGACCTGCGAACTAAGAACGTCGAAGCAACCATACATCCGATGTTGAGTCGTCGATGTGACGTGTTCGATGTTCAACCCCCGCCCCGGTCCGTTATCGTCTGTCGAGTTTCACACACTCAAATTCCCGGTTGGCCACCACGACTCCCGTTGTCGCCGCGCCGGACAGACAGCACGGATGGCACTGTGTCTTTTGAAACTTCTGCGCCAGCGGTCGCGGCGTCTTCAGATCAATCCTCTTCAAATCACGGCGGCGCAGGCCTTCTCGATGGCCTGACACCGTCGCAGCAGGAAGCCGTCGATTTCTACGAAGGCCCGCTGCAGATTCTTGCTGGTCCAGGGTCGGGAAAAACACGCGTGATCACGCGGCGGATCGCCCGACTGGTCGAACGCGGCGTGCATCCGTCGTCGATTCTGGCGATCACGTTTACGAACAAAGCCGCACGGGAAATGCAGGCTCGCGTCAACGCCCTGCTGCCGGATTCGCAAATCTGGGTCAGCACGTTTCACCGTTTCTGTGCGAGTATTCTGAGACGACGCGGACGGTCGGTCGGCCTCGAATCCAACTTCGTAATTTTCGACAAGTCAGACCAGTTGCAGGTTTTGCGACACGTACTCAGCGAACTGGATCTGGATACGGTGCGAGTTCCCGTTGCGAAACTGGGAGCGAGAATCAGCCACATCAAGAACACGATGATCAGTTCGGAGGAGTTCGCGAGGTCTTTGGAATTTGAAGTTGGCGAACCATTCGACATGGTCGTCGCACAGGTTTATCCCAGGTACCAGGCGACGCTGCTGGCTTCGAACGCGGTCGACTTCGACGATCTGCTGCTGCACGTGGTGAAGCTCTTCCATGAAAATCCGACACTCCGAGCCGAGTACGACGACCGGTTCCGTTTTCTGCTCGTGGACGAGTACCAGGACACCAACGCTATTCAGTATCAGCTCGTGCGGGCACTGGGAATTGATCGCCCCAACGTCTGCGTGACGGGCGATCCGGACCAGTCGATCTATGCCTGGCGCGGCGCGAACATCGAGAACATTCTCAACTTCGAACGCGACTTCGAAAACGCGAAGCTCGTGCGACTTGAGCAGAACTTCCGCAGCACGGGCTTGATTCTGCAGTCGGCTGATCAACTGATTTCACACAACCGGATGCGTAAAGCGAAGTCCCTGACCACCGACCTGGAAGCTGGTGAAGCAGTTCAACTGCTGAAGTTCAAAGACGGTCGCAGCGAAGCGGACGGAATCGCTGAACTCATTCGCAAGCGATGCACTGAAGAAGGTTGCCGCTGGAGTGATTTCGCCGTTTTCTACCGAGTGAACTCGATGTCCCGTGAACTGGAACTGGCCTTCACTCGCCACCACATTCCGTTCCAGGTGGCAGCCGGTCTGGCCTTCTATGATCGAGTGGAAATTCGAGATCTGCTGGCTTATCTGCGTCTGATCGAGAATCCTGTCGACACGGTCGCCTTCGCTCGCGTGGTGAACCGGCCTGTCCGAGGCATCGGCAAGACCAGTCAGAACAAAGTCACGGCCTGGGCAACTGCGCACGGCGTCGGTCCGATGGAAGCCGCTCGTCAGGCCGACAAAATCGAAGGACTGACAAAGAACGCCCGAGTGAAGCTGAAATCGTTCGTGCGGCTGATGGACAGCTTCTCGCTGGCCGACGCCGGCAGCGTCAGTGATCTGCTGAAAAAGATCGTCGAAAAGACCGCCTACTCAAGAACGTGGATGGGGGCGACTTCGGAACAGGCCATTACCAAACAGGCCAACGTGGAAGAACTCGTCAACGCGGCGGCACAGTACGACGAGGCGAACGCCGACGACCCCAGCATCAGCGGCTTTCTGGAAACCACCGCTCTGGCCAGCGATGTCGACGCTGTCGATCCCGAAGCCGGCAAAGTGACATTGATGACGATCCACGCCGCGAAGGGACTTGAATTCCCCGGTGTCGTGATCGTCGGACTGGAACACGGCCTCATCCCACACGAGCGTTCGATCAGATCGAACGACCCGAAACAACTGGAAGAAGAACGTCGGCTGCTGTTCGTCGGAATGACTCGGGCGATGCGGCACCTTTACCTGACGACCGCGCAGGTTCGATCGGAACGAGGTACTCCGCGAGTCACAATCCCCAGTACGTTCCTGGCCGAAACCACGTTCGACATCATTGATGGGAACGAGCCGGGCGAGGGTCGCAAAACATCCGGCGTGTCGTCAAAGCCCGATCGTCAACAGGAGTTGCGCGACCGATTGAAAGCTTCGCTGGCAGCTGGCGACCGACCGCTGCTGACAACCGGAGCGGCCCTGCTGAACGGCACCGGCGAAGAAGTCGCGTTGCCTGACGTCGGCTCTTCAACGTTCGCTGTCGGCATGAGAGTACGGCATCCGAAATACGGAATGGGAACGGTGACTGGCATCAACGGCTTCGCCAAACGCCGCACCGTTGACGTCGAGTTCTCAGCCAGCGATCGCAAAGAAACATTCTCCGCCGCCCACTGCCCGCTGCAGCCAGTGGGTGTCCGGTAGCAGGCACGGAGATTCCGGTACAAGCCGTTCGTGCTTCAGCCAGACGATGCGACTACAACCTCGATAATTCAACAAGAGCAGGCAGGAACGACTCCACGCAAAAGCTGCCGGAACTACGGTCGCGAAGTCAGTTTCAAGGTGTGAGAAAACAAAGTCTGCATCGCGATACGTTGGCGCTGTTCCGGCAACGAGTGGCGCAACCCTGGTCCGGCCTGCGCGAATGATTCAAGCTAACCAGCGGCCAGGGTCTCCCACACTTCTCGGTTTTCGCGCATGGCGGCGACGATGTCGGTGGGGACTTTGCCTTCTTCGAGCAGGGTCCAGCCAGAGAAACTGGCACCCTTCAACAGGCCAAAGATTTCTTTCCACGGGTAGCTCGTCGAACGCAGGTCGTGAATGTGGACCGTGCCGATCTTTGCTTTGACCAGATCGAAGTTGTGCTGCAGACCCTGGCCGTTGAGGTCGCTGGGGTTGCAGTTCCAGCAGACGACGGCGTTGGGGTGGTCGGCGACTTCCATCATGCGTTGAATGTTGGGCAGTTCGGCTGAACCATTGCGGCCATGCACTTCGACTCGGATCGCAACGCCGTAGTCAGCGCCAAACATGGCGACTTCACGTAGAGACCTGCCGATCTGCTCCAGCGTCTTCTGAACAGGAACGTCCTCGGGGATTCCGTTCGGGCGAACTTTCACTCCGCTGCCGCCGACGTCTTTGCAGAGCTTCACGAAAGCTTTCGTCTCTTCGATGTTCTTTTTCACGATCGCCGGATCGGGAGAGTGATACTCGCAGGCGCTGCCGAGTCCCACCAGTTCGACTTTCGAATCTGCAAACTGCCGCGCAACTTCTTTCCGCCGTTTCGCGTCAATCGTGATCTCGACTCCATGCTTGTGCGTGCTGCGGAGTTCGACGCCTTCAAAACCGGTCGCTTCGCAGTTTCTGATCACCGTGGGAACGTCCCAGTCCTTGCCCCAGTTGTAGGTGACCAGCCCGAGACGCATCTTTCCGACCTTCGGTTTCAAGTCGGCGGCGAAGAGTCGCGGCAACCCGCTCGCTCCGCTCAGCAAGCCTGCTGCGGCACCGGCGGAAGTTGTAAGAAATCGTCGTCTTTGCATTGTCATGGGAAACCTTTCAAGTTCTGCTTCGCTCGTCGAGTCGACGCATCAGAGAATCTGGATCAGAGACACCCGAAAGAGTAACCATCATGCCGCTTTTTGCGATCGTTCCAGCCGCGGGACTCAGCCGCCGGATGGGACAACCCAAACTTGTCATGGACCTCGCCGGGCAAACCGTCATTGAGCGACTGCTGAAAACACTGTCACACCCGGCTGTCACCGAAACCGTCGTCGTCTTTCGTCGCAGCGATCACCAACTGGCCAGCGTCCTCAACAGCCTGTCGCTTTCGAAGGTCCATCTGGTGCAGCCAGATATCGACCCGCCGGACATGAAAACCAGCGTCGAACGTGCCATCGAGTCGCTCCAACGTCGACACACGCCTCAGCCAGATGACGGATGGATGCTGATCCCGGCCGATCATCCAGTGCTCGACCCGCAAATTCTTGCCGAACTGATCACCGCCTGGGAATCGACCAATGAGGACATTCTGATCCCACAGCACGGCGAAAAGAACGGCCACCCGGCTTTTTTCCGCTGGGCCGTTGCTGACAGGTTGACGGAAATTCCCGAAAACAATGGACTGAACTGGCTGAAGACAGCGCCAGACATTCGCGTCCGAAAGCTACCAGTCGATTCGGATTCGATCCTGCTGGATCTGGACACTCCGGACGACTACAGACGAATTCTGCTGCAGATCACCACCCGACAGCGTGCGACACCCGAGGCCTGATCAGCTACACTTCGCGTGTTCGAGTTATCGGTGTCTGAAACCGTCGGCTTCTTTTTCAGCTGGTGAAACAGAGAGTTCTTAAGGCAACCAGGTCGTGCCCAAACAGCCGCGTCGAAAACACACACTGGACGGTCAGCCAGAGAATCAATCAATTCTGAGTGGTCTGATTCTGATTGGCACTCGCTTAGCGGTGTGCTCGGACTACAACGAACCAGCGGACGGGAAAGCACGACAATTTTTGTGAGGTGTTCCTGCCAGCCACGTGACGCGGAAATCGACAACTCGTCAACATCCGCCGCTGCGCCGTGAACCCTGAACCCACTGGTTTCTTTCCGGTGTCTTTATTGACGCAAGAAGTACGACAACATCCACCCACCGCTCCATTAAGAATTTCAAAGGAAGAGTCCTCATGGACTTCGCTGAGTCACTGGGCATCAGTGCCAACAGTACGGGCAACAATCGCGACACTGAGCGCGAACGTGTCATTCGATATATCGTTCTAAAACTGATCGCGATGGGGTTGCCTCACCCCGAAACACCAGATTCCGCCAAGCAGTCGCTTGACGCCGAACGGCTGCTCGGTTCCTACCACCAGCGACTGAAGCGACTGGACGAAGTCCGGTCTCCGGTTGACGCACGCATCGAAGCCTTCCTGGGCAGCCACTTCGCAGGCCTGAAACTGCCTGAGCCGTTGCGGCTGCCGGATTCAACAGTGATTCTCGACCGACACGGAATCGCCCGCGAACTATCCCTGCCGATCGACAGCGCCAAATACGAGAACGCGTACGTGTCGTCGTACCGCGTGAAGAATGGCGTGCTGCACAACCCGCTCCACGATCGCCGAACAACCAGTGGGACGTTCCACGTCACCGAAGGCGGACTGCCCGTTCCTCGCGACAAGCGAGCCGTCCCGCAGGTTACATTTGCGGCGTTATTCGAAGCGGCCTTCAACGCGCCGAACGACGCTCTGGAACTCCCCTTCACGTCGGCTGGCCCGGATCCAGCGCGCGCATTCGTCTCACTGCTTCTCAGGCCACTTGTCTGCCCGGAGGTCAAAGGAGTCTGTTCTGAAAAGCGCATGGAGATCCGCTTCTTCGCTCCCGGCTCGCTGGTCAGTAACCTGGACTTTGTCGAGTCAATCTTTGGAAACGCGGGCGATCCCTTCCTGCCAAAGAACGACGCCGGACTGGATATCGAACATTGGACCGGACACACCGGTTGCGTAATTCTGGCTCCGCACCTGCTGACGCTGCGAAAGAAGGACGTCGGCCTTCCCCACTTCGACGACGCGACGGAACGGCAGCGTGCTGACGGCATGTGCTGGAAATCTGAAGACGAGTTCTACAACGGTGGAACACCGTTCAAACTGACCTGCCGAACCGCCGAAGGTGTTATCGTCACCCTGATCGCTGACAACTACTTTGGCTACTGCAAGAAGGAAGTCAAAACTCAGATCAGCTACGCGGCGAACCTGTTTGGCGGGGTTGAAGAAGAACATGCCGGTGGAGCCATCGCGTTTGCCAGCGCCAACC
>JABMPE010000269.1 GCA_013203845.1 Rhodopirellula sp.
AAGTCAGCAGACTTAATTGTTCAGGATGGGCCAAGAGTTCCTGACGAAATCATCGATGCTCTGGAAGAAGTCGACCCATCTACTGAGTTGCGACATTGCTGGCAAAGGTTGTTTCCACATATCCCGCAGTCTTATGACAGCATTATGGGCTGGTTGATTTCTGAGCACGGGTTCAAACGCAGCGAAGCCAACAAACTGGAAATGTCGCAGGTGGTGGAATTGCTCAAACGGGCATTAGGACTGCCGACTTCGCCGACTCCGCAGGCTCCGCAAGATCGCACCGGTACCGCTCACCACAGAGGAACGACTGCAAAGGAACAGGAGCCATCACAACTCTTCTGGGATACAGCAAGTGACCAACAGAAGGTGATCATGAGTTTGATTCTTGCTGCGGCAGACAGGCGTGTAAAACGCCGGACAATTGAATCAAGTGACGCATTCCGATGTGGGGCTGTAGGGGATGTTCCCAAACACGGTACTGTCGTTCGAGCCCTAAACCGGCTGGAAGAAAAACTGTCGACGACTGCTACTGGTTGGATTTTGAACAGGTCGACGAACTTCAAAGCGTTCGGTGCGGAAGTCTGGCTCGAATCGCCGTCTGAATCCTGACACCGTTTGGGACAAAAATGAGACAAAAAGGAGACAAGAAAGAGACAACCCCTGTCCCTGTTTGTCCCTGCTGCAAGGTCATTGTTCCCTTCGTACGGCACACGCGGTGCCTGTCCATACGAAGGAAGACAAAATGCCGAAACCAAACGAACATGAGGGGTGTGTAGACCGGATCCCGGACGTCGCATTCATCCGCAATGAACTCGCCAGGAATCTACGCGAACGTGAGCTGCTGTCGAAGCTGTTGAAAGTCGCCGAACGAAAGGCTGCATTTTCACGGCTTGAAAGTGTCGGCGACAATTGCCCATCGCGACAGGATGGTGCGTAATGTCCGACCCATCGCTCAGAATCTCGCCTGTTCCGCGTCTCGCACTAAGCCTTGAAGAGTCGGCCAAGGCCGTTGGCTTGTGCTCAAAGACCGTCGGCAACCTCATCAGAGATGGCCGATTGCGAGCCGTCCACGTAGGAACACGGCGACTGGTGCCCGTTTCAGAATTGCAACGATGGCTGGATGCAGAAGCCGCACAGCCTTCCGAACTGGAGGGCCAAGCCAATGGCGAGTAACAACTGGAGTCGAGTTTCCCGGACGAACCCGTGTCCAATTTGTGACGGGCCGGACAATTGCACCGTCAGCACTGACGGCTGTGCCGTCTGGTGTGGTCGCGTTCCTGAAGGCTCGCTCAAACAGAATGGTGGCGGGCAGTGGCTGCACGTCCGGACGGATGGCTATCGAACTCACGACTACGAACACCCGTCTCACCAAAAGCGACGAAAGCCAGCGAGGCAGGCCAGAAAGTCAGCCCACAAAACTGACTGGCAGTGGTTGATTGAGCACGGCAACTCGCTGCCGGAAATCCGTGACAGACGATCTGAACTCGCTCAGCAACTTGGGGTGAGCGTTAAGCCTCTTGCTCGCTTGCAGGTTGGCTGGTCGCCACGGAAGCAATGCTGGTTGTTTCCCGAACGCGATGGGTGTGGAAACATCATCGGGATCTCAAAGCGGTTTCGGAATGGCCGCAAACGACAAGTAACGGGCGGGAATCGCGGGCTTTGTTATGCACCGGACTGGGAGGCTGATTCCGGACCTGTGCTGCTTGTCGAAGGGGCTACTGATACCGCTGCACTGCTTTCGATCGGGCTCTGTGCAATCGGTAGACCATCGAACTCGGGCGGAGTAGCTTTGTTGTGTGAGCTTCTCTGCCGGCTGCCGTTCGACCGGGAAGTGATCGTCGTTGGAGAAAATGACCGCAAGCCTCACCACGATCTGAATCCGTCGATTCAGTCGCGACACTCACCAGAGTGTGAAGGCTGTCTGAAGTGCTGGCCGGGGTATGCGGCGTTCAGCGTCGCAAAAAAACTCGCTGAAGCACTGCTGCGACCGGTTGGCGTCGCGTTTCCGCCGGACGATGCGAAAGACGTCCGTGACCTGCTCCACACGCTGGAGGGGGTGTCGTGACGTGCCGAGTTTTACACCTGCGGAGTTTCTTGATCGGCTACAAATCGTCGCAACGATCAAGCCGGAACCGGTCGCGATCGTTGCGGAACAACCGGACGGGCCGACAATCCCGCTGTCCGAATACCGAAACGAAATGGAGCAATCACGGCTTGAGTCGGTCGGGGAACCGGGGCTGTTCTATGATTCGAGCACGACGGGCAGCGGGAAATCGACCGCAGATATCGCGGCGTTTCAGATTGCTGGTCGGTCGCTGTGCTTGCAACCGACTCACGACAACTCGGCGGAAGTCGTTCAGGACTGCCTGGCCGCCGGGCTGTTCGCCGCTGCACTTCCCGGTCGGTTCTCGGCAGGCGAGAAACAGAACTGCTGGAACACGGCTGCGGATGCTGCTCAGACGTTGGGTTTCAACGCGGTCGCGGCTGTCTGCAACGCCGGGTGTGAGCAACGCGGGCAGTGTGCTCAGTCTGGATATCTGGCTGAAGTTGAAGCGGCGACGGCTGCCCGTGTGGCCGTCGGCACGCACGCCCGCGCCGTGCATACCGGTCTGGCATCGTTATCGAAGGGCCGGGACTTCATCGCGGTGCATGAAGACAGTCTCGATGTTCTCGTTCCGCAAATGGCGGTTTCTGCCGGGGACCTGTTGGCCGCTCAGACCGTGCTCAATCGATTGCTTACTGATCCGGAATGGCTCAACCGGTTCGGTGAAGCGTTCACACTGGATTCTGATGGCGAAACGTGGATTCCGGACGAACGCCGAACCGAACGACGCGACCAGCAGTATCAGTTCTGTCTGCATCTGGCGAACGTCACCGATCGACTCATTGAACTGGCGGAAGCAGCAGAAAAGACCGCCGAATTATCTGTTGGAGAACCGGTCAAAGAACCGCCAGGAGTGCAGCCGCTGCTGTTCGAACTCAGCCAGGAATCTGCTGGCGACTTCATCGACAAAGAAATCTGGCCGCTGTTGTTTGCCGTGGCCAGCGGTCGGTTTTACACGCTGGGAGTCGTGATCAATGAACGAAACCGAGACAATGCCGAAACCAAATCTGGCAGGCAAAATGATCGTCCTGACTCAGAGAAATCTACCGCCGCCGGATGCGACCGTGTGGCTGGCTGACGCGACGGCTGACAAGGAGTTGCTCGAACTGGCGACCGGTTTGAAGATTCAGGACAGGACGCCGGGCGGACGATTGGAGCTGGCAAAGAACGCCATTCAATACCCGATCGATGTGACTCGCCGCGCATCGCGGGAGCGGTTCCGATCGCTCCTGCGGGGAGTGCTGGCCAATCGGCTCGATTGCCGTCGCATCGGGATCATCACGCATTCGACGCTGACGTCGGCTGCGAAGTCGCTGGGGCGGATGTTCGATGAACGAGTTGCCAAAGTTGCCTACTTCCGTAGCGGGCAGGACCGGGGCTCGAATGACTGGCATGACATTGGCTGCGATTTGCTCGTGATTGCCGGAACGCCGCGACTACCGGAAATCGCAATCAGACTGATGCTGCATCGCGTCGGACATTACGGCGCGATCGACCGGGGCGGGGACTGGGGCGATCTGCGATGGCAGGGCTTCACTCCGGACGGAAAACCGCGAATCGTCGCGGGGCGAGGTTACCGGGAACCGCTCTGGCGACAAGTGCATCGGTCAAAGGTCCGGGCGGCGATCATTCAGGCGGCTGGCCGTGCGAGGGCGCTGCTCGAAACCGGGGCCGATGTGGTGATTCTGTCGACCGAAGAATGCGGCTATCCGGTCGCTGACGTCGGGCAGGATCCGCCGACGCTGGGGGCCAGCGAGGCCAGCGTTCTGGCCGCGTTAAAGGACATTGCCTCTTATATATATATTAAGGAGCAATGTCCTTTAATCGCATCGACTGGAGAAATCGCGAACCGGTGCGGAGTCACCGAACGACAGGCTCGCCGGACGCTCTCCGGTCTGGAACAACGCGGGCTTATTGATCGCATCGGCGAACGCGGCGGATGGTGTCCATCCCGTGCCTGGCAAACTTCGAACGATGAGCCAGCAGAATGATATCGGCATTTTAGTTCTGAAAAGCGCTAGCCTGCTTTGCGCACCGGTGTGATGGCTGTCTG
>JABMPE010000270.1 GCA_013203845.1 Rhodopirellula sp.
CGACAAGACCTGCCACACCGGCCGCTGCCAGGAACCGTTTTCTCGGCAGCGTTATACGTGTCCCGAGACTGCGTGTGCTGGTTGATCGTGCCGGGCGGCCCCGAGAGCTGTCGTCGTCATCGGCATCATCTTTTTCGAGTTCGTACACGACACTGTCGTCCGCAGAACTGTTACCTTTGCTCTCCGTCTTTCTTCTGGTTCTCTTCAGTAATCGTTGCAGCATCTGGATGGCGTTTTTGTCGCCGGGTTTGAGTTGCAGAAAACGGGTCAGTTTGCCGTGCAGTGCGTCGTAGTTTCGGGCGCTGGACAGTTCTCGAATGTCAGCCGCCAGCTGGTTCAACTCGGCGTCGATTCCAGTGAGCTCTTCGTGGAGCTGTCGGCTGGCCGCGGTATGGAGTGCATCCGGGATGCTGGCCACACTTTTCAATGCCTTTGAATAGCGTGCCTGGTCGTAATACTCCCGAGCCAGAACCAGATGCTCGTCGCGTTGCTGCAGCAGCTGGTTCAGTTCGCGTTGCAGACGCTCATTTGTCCGTTCTGCCCAGTCATGGAATGGCTTCAGAGCCGGATGTTCTATGGTCAGCCATGGAGCCAGTTTCTCGATGGCTTCCTGATGGCGGTACTCCTGCACGATCGTCCGAAGCTCTGACTTCAACTCCTTACTGGCTTCCAGTTGCTGTTCAACGATTGCAGGAATGTTCGTTCCGCAGTGACCACAGAATCGTTCCCAGACAAGCTCGTTTTTTCCACATTTCAGACACGGTGTTTCAAGCGACTCGCCACAGTCCCGACAAAACCGTCGCGACGAATCGTTAACCGCGCCGCACGAGCCACACTGACCTTCCTTAAGCTGCAGCACGTCGAACGTCGCTGCCTGCTGCTTCGAGGCGGCAGTCTGAAGTTCGTCGCAGAATTCCTGCAGCGTCGGATATCGTTTGCCTGGCTTCGTTTTCAAGGCTCGCAGGACAACATCTCTCACCGACAACGGCAGGGTCTCGCCGTTGATGATACGCGGACTTTCGCCAGTCACCATCTGGTAGAACGTCGCCGCCAGACTCCACTGATCGCTGAGCGCGTCGGCTTTGGTAGAATCCTCCCGCTGCTCGGGAGCCATGAAGGCGGGAGTTCCCAGGACGGCTCCTGTCCGAGTGTGCTCGCCTTCCTGAGCTTCATGACGAGCCAGACCGAAGTCGGTCAGCTTCGGGATGCCGTCTTCCGTCAGCAGAACATTGGCCGGTTTGACGTCACGATGCACAATGCCACGACGGTGTGCCGCTGTCAGTGCCGATGCCAGCTGAGTCGTCAGCTCCACGGCTTCCGGCAGTTCAAGTGGACCATCCTTCAGCCGCTTTGAAAGACTGACACCATCGACGTACTCCAGAATCAGAAACGGACCATCTTTGTCACGACCGTAGTCGTAAATCTGCACGATGTTGAAGTGGTTCAGTGCGGCCACCGACTGCGCTTCGATCAAAAACCGCTGCAGAGACTTCCGGTTGCGAGATGATTCACCCAGAACACGCTTGATCGCCACAATCCGCTTCAGACGGGTATCAACGGCCTTGATGACCTGTCCCATGCCTCCCTGGCCGATAACTCCTTCAAGTTCATACCGGCTCGAAAGATCGACGATTTCCATCCCGTCGTCGAAACCGTCGGCCCCCAGAATGTCATCCGCCAGAGACTCGGCACCGTCACCAAAAGTAGACGCATCACCAAGACTCTTAGACGGAGCATCCGAAAACGAACCCCCGCGAGTTTCAGCTTGATCAAGGCTGTCATTGTCCTTGCGAGCCATGGCCCTGTTTCCTGAAAGCAACAGTAACTACCGCCACCGCCCAATTCGGATGATACCGACCGTAATGAATCAGTGTCGAAGTGAGAACGCTCGTTCAAGTCGGCATGGATATTTCATCGCAAACTGACCAGGAAAACAACTCCCGAGCACTCAGTTAACGCCTGCGGGAGTATGTTTCTTCCGTGAATTGTCGACGTGTGTCGCCAAATACTGTTCTGCAATATTCTGGAAAAACACGGGAAGAAAAGACCGTGCCGTGCGTTCCCTGAAACGGAAGCGATCGAAATGTACGACCGCTGAAACACGACGAGCCGGTAACCATACCAGCTCAGAACCGCTCAGGAGAATGAGATGAAGACTCTGCTTCGCATCAGAAAGATTGCCATTATCACAGCCATTGTTGGAGCCGCTTTCGCGTTGACTCCCTCGGCCAGCAGTGCGGGATGTTACAGCTATCCGTCTTACCGAAAGACTGCGCCCACTTATCGCAAAGTCGTGACGTGGCGTGTTCAGCAGCAACCTGTGACGGTCTACCGAACTCGCTACGACCACTGCGGTCGGCCTTATCGTGTGAAGCAGGTGACCTACTTGTCGGTCAGAATTCCCGTGACTCAATACGTGCGGACCGGCTACTGAGTCAATCTCGGAAAGATGCCTGAGTCCGTTGAGTGGACCGCGCAACGACGGTAACCTCAATTGGATGTCTCAAGGTTCAGTCAATTCAGTCTTCGACGGATCACATCCAGAGCGGAACAAACCCGGATCTCCGTGGTCTGTCGCCGGTCCTAGGGCAGAGAAGCCGAACTTTGAGGACGTTTATCGCCGACTCGCACCGAACCTGCTGGCATTTCTGGCTTCCCGCTGTTTCGGTGTGGTCGATGCTGACGACGTTGCTCAGGAAGCCTGGAACAAGGCGTTCCGTTCGTGGGATCGCTTTGACGGACAGAACGCAAAGGCCTGGCTCTATACGATTGCACGAAACTGCCTGACTGATTCAGTGCGGCGAACCGCCCGGCAGCCCACAACCTCATTGGAGATAGACGTCGCCGAGACGCACTATGAAATCAGTGATGAGGTAGCCGCCGTCAGGCTCTGTGTCGAAACCGTAGATGGGGATTTTGCACGTGTCCTGAGAGCTCGCATTATTGAAGACCGCAGTGTCAGTGACATTGCGATGGAACTGAACATTGCTGAAGCCACGGTCTACACACGAGTGAATCGCGCCAGGAAACAGGTCGCTGAATGTGTCAAAAGTAAGCTGGAAGAAAGTGAGTAAGAATCCGTGAGACTGCTGTCACTCGACATCCCCGACAATCACGCAGAACTGGCGCGATGGCTGGAATGCCATCTGGTCGGGCTGGAGTTGCGTGATTTTATTGTCGAGTTGGAAGCGATCTCAGAAACACAGAAGGTTCATTCAAATCTCACCGAGTTGCTTGGCAAGGAGCTGCCTTCGGTGTTGGAATCGGGACTCGTTGTATTGTCGCCGATTCATTTACGGGCTTTGCTTGCCAATCCGAAAGTGCTTTTCGAATTGCAGGAACGAGTCCTGATCGACGGCGGCGGTCACTGGGAGTCACTCCCGATTTCAGATGTGCATCAACAGGCAGTCAATCGAGGCTGGGAACGACTGCAGACTACAGAGCCGTCTGCTCCCACAAAACCTGCCTGGCAACAACGTTCCCTGCAGAGCGCGGCTGCGATCGCGGCGATGGTGATCTTCGGTGGTGGCATCGTCTGGCTCAATCAGCCTCCGGCGGGTCCTTCGTGGGGCTGGGATCGGCCAGGAGCCTTGACCGTTGAACTCAGCGGCCAGGAATACCTCAATCATTTGGCCGATTCGGCTGATGAGTGGTTCAAGAAGCCGCGAGACACCAAAGTTGCTCTGGCTAAGCGACTTTCCGATTTTCGACACGGGTGTGACACGCTGATCGAGGCTCCGCATCGGCAACTTTCCGACGAAAACCGGCAGTGGCTCGTTGAAAAGTGCAAAGCCTGGTCCGGGAAACTCGACGACCACTTGACCGCACTCTCAGCCGGCGACTCCGTTGCCAAAGTCAGCCAGGCCGCCGACGAGACGATCAACAAGCTAATCCTCGCCATGCGAACCCGCGCCACTCAGGTTTGATTGTCACAGGCAGTCGAACTGCTACACCCTGACATTTCACTTTGCCACCACCGGTGTGAGCATCACCATCTGCAGCAATTCGCGACACGGAAAACCAGACAGCAGGCTGGCTGATAGCGACGTGATCACGTTCACGGGATGAACGGAAATCGTCGCTCGCTACGTCCTGCACGGCGGCATCTCCGACCGGCTCCGCTGCGCCCTGCGTGCTTCCGTTACGGACTCCGCTCGCTGGGCTGGTTTCCGCCTCCGGCAACCTTACTTGATCGAGTTGCGGAGCACGCGGAACCCCAAGTCGTAGTACTGGAGGTCGGGTGAATTCTTGGCGCGGTACTGCTTTGGCGTCGGGCATTGGCTTTCATCCATGACCTGGCGATCAGACGAGCAATCGTATCAACCAGAAGTCTACGTTTCGAATCATCACCGGTCACGCTCTCTTGTTCTGTCATACAGTTCTCCCTCAAATGAAACGATGGGGTACGGCGTTCTGTGCTGGACGCTGTGGCAAGCACTCGGTGCCGTCGGTCAGCAAGCCGGAAAGTGAGAGGTGATAGCACCGGTCTGGTGCGGTGCGGCAGCTCAACGGCACCTCAAATGAATAGCCGGAGTGCCTTACTTAAGTATGCCCCGTTTTTCGTGTTTTTTTAGCTGCGGGGAGCATCAAGGCTCGACTTCAGGTCCGGGTTCCATGATTCACGTCTTCACTGATGAATGACGCCAGGACGCAAGTCTCATTTCAGCAAAGAGTTGCAATATGCTCGGTCGTTGTTTGTTTTGTACTTGGTAGTGTCCACCAGAAAGTGGCATTCAAACAGTAGTCGAGCATTTCCCCGGTTCGACGCTGATACTATTGAGATGTCGAGACGACCGCAGCATGGCACTCGGCTTTCCAGATCATGGCCAGCCATACCGTATGGCCCGCTCATGTCGAGAGCCCGGGCGACTGAATCCGCCAGCAGAAGGATTCTTGTGCTGTCAGGCTTCCGTGGCTGATGGCTGACGATCTGTGATGATTCCTGCAGCGATCGCATAATGTCGAATTCGAGACACACGGAGTGTGCGTCGAGGGGACCAGAGACTAACGTTGTCACATCGTGTCTGAGCGAACTCAACTTGACAGTACGAAAAGGCGACTGCTATTCGGAGGGTTGAGGACTTCCTCGTTGTCTTAAACTCTGGAACACTGAAGTGGGCGAACTGCCTCGAAAAGGATATGACTGTGGATGATGCACAACTCGATGGGATGACGGACATTGATCAAAACATCCGGCAACTGGTTACTGAGCTAAACGAATTTCCCGGAATCGTCACGTTCAGCAGTTGTGGCGGGCACCAGGAAGTCACTCTGATTTGTCAGAGGCCGGTTGGTGAATTTGATGTAAACTTTTACGTTTATCCGCTTCATGGAGGGTGGCGATCACTGGAACTGATCGCCTCAGTCGTGAGCGAGAGCATCGAACACGGCAAGCTAACCTTGACCATCTGGTCAATGGGTGGCGGGACATCCGTCTGCTTTGAGTTAGCTGGCTGTGACAGCGCTGACCCTGACCTACTGGCGCGGAACTTGTTGGCCGTCCGTGCAACGTATGACGACGACTTCTCGGTCATGTAAGCAATGCAGACGAAGCACCGAAAGTCACGTTCACAGGGACGACAACTAACCCACATGTCTCATAGGCTGGTTTGGCAGAGCGGTTTTTGCTGGGTACGTCGGTGGTGAGGCAGCTTGCCTGGGGCGAGGAGAGACGATTGTGGCCGGTGCATTTTCTGGCGATCGGTGCGGGGACTTTTTCCGGGTAATTCGTGGTGGTCTGCGCGTACGGCGATTCCGGGTATCATTTGGCGGCAGCGTTTTCTGATGCGAGTTCTTTAGACTTGCAGCGGCAGCGGGGACTGGCGGCGGAGGTTTTCCAGGATTCGCTCGAACATCGGCTGGTACGGGTACGATTCGGAGATCGAGATCCCGTCCGGTCAAAATACTCCGCTGACGCGTAAGATTCTTCCGTCGTGGGCGTCCGGTCAAAATACTCCGCCGACCTGTAAGGCCCGTCAACCGCTTGGCCTAAGGACGTGTGCAGGAACTATTTCCGGAATCGTAGGGATTTGATACAAGGTTGCTGGGATGAATGGCACTGCCGGTTTGGTAGCAAGGGGTTAGGTCATGCGGCGGCTTCGAGTTCGGCCTGGAGCTGGTGTCGTGGTTTTTTCATCAGGGCCAGAATCTTCGGTCTGCGTATGTTGGCACGTGGTTCGACGCGGCCG
>JABMPE010000271.1 GCA_013203845.1 Rhodopirellula sp.
GTCCGTGAACGTACATGCCCGTCTCGGTCATCCACTGATAAGCATCCATCGAAACGCCACGTCGATCGTCGACTTTGGTCACATAGACTTCGTTTTCGTCTTCAATTAATGCCGGTGTGCTGACTTCTGACCACGGTGGAAATCGATACTTGCCTTCCCGCGAAGCAAAGTCCTGAAGTTCACCAGGATCGCGATCGAAGTTGGGATTCAACAGCTTCAGTCGCACGCGGTATCGGTATGCGTTGCCCGGAACAACGCTGAAATCCAGAAATCGAAACAGCAAAAGTCCTGGCGTTGCGACTCCGCTAAAATTCTGATTGTCGAATTGTATCCCCGTAAATCCTTGTCCCTCAGTCTCATTAAGTTTGACGTTGCTTTCCGCAGTTTTCAGCATCGCCTCTATGCGAATATCCTGCTCCAGTCGTTCCTCTTCTGTGAGGATTCGTTCAATTAGTGGATGAGAAGCATATATCCCATTTGGCCCAGTCGATGTTGCCCAACTACCGGTTACACGATTTGGCAACGGCATCGTAAACACGGCATCGCGATGCTGTTCATCCACAACGTCAACGTCGAATTCCACTCTTTCAAGTAATTTGACGGCTACATCAATGTCGACATCTTCCCATTCGTCTGGCCATGGACTACTACCCGCGACCGCAGTCTGTCGCTGCAGTTCAAAGTCCCAGAACTGTACCTTCAAGGCTGCTTCCTGCAGTGTGTCGAGACGTAACGCTCTTTGCATATTCTCAGTTTGCTGCTTCATATTGAAAATGCCGCGCACTGCAGCAAAGCGAACACCACGAGGCTCAACTTGAGGCACCTTCGAGCCAGAGCCTCCCGCAGGTACTTCAGTCGTTGAATCAGGTTGCAATTGAACAAGCACTCTGCCGCTGTCCGCAAGCAGGTTCTCGACAGGGATCAGTTCCGGCTCCGACAACAGTGCTGACGGGGTGAACCGCAGTCTGAACGTCACTGGGATTTGTCGAACGTTCCCATCTGGGTTAATAATGATTGACGCACGAAGTACGCACTCGGACTTCGGAGCCTCTACAGCGAGATCGGATGAGTCAATCGAGAGAATCCAGTCCTCGTTAACCTTGTACGCAAAGGCTGTCCAACCCTTCCCCGACGAATTTGCTACGGTCAATCCGACGACAGGTTCAAGAACTGCATCTGACTGAATCTGTCTGTAGCGATTGGCCATGTCTGTGTGAGTCAACTGTAACTGTTGCCCCGCAGTGACCGCCAAATCGAACTCCAGGGCGTCTGGTTCAGGGTCAACAGAAGCTGAAGCCTCACTTGGTATTGGGGCAGTCCTGGGAATTCGCGAAATCTCTCGTGGGAGAGAGACAGACACTTCAGGTGAACTGGTCTGACTGTCGGCTATCGCTTGTTCGGGTAACCATGTCGGCTCCTCAGTTGGCGGCAGGAATGTCAAAAGCACGATGACTACAACAAGGCCGGTCACACAGGCCGCTACAGGGAGCCCTCTGCCCTGCAACGCACGACCGAGCCTGCTGAAAGTAGCGGTGGATGCTCTTGGCTCGGGTCTGCGGGCAACGTCATCGTGATATTCTTCATGGTCTCCGTCTTCATCCGGGAAGGAATCATCGGGAGAACTGTAGACCTTTCGCTTGTTCCGCTTCAGTAGTCGTTGCAGCATCTGTATGGCGTTTTTGTCGCCGGGTTTGAGTTCCAGAAAACGAGTGAGCTTTCCGTGCAGGGCGTCGTAGTTGCGGGAACTCGACAGTCCTCGAATGTCAGCCGCCAACTGGTTCAACTCGGCGTTGATTCCGGCGAGTTCTTCGTGGAACTGTCGGCTGGCTTCCGTATGGAGTGCATCCGGAATACTCGCGACACTTTTCAATGCCTTTGAATAGCGTGCCTGATCGCGGTACTCACGGGCGAGAACCAGATGCTCATCGCGTTGCTGCAGCAGCTGGTTCAGTTCGCGTTGCAGACGCTCGTGCGTGCGTTCCGCCCAGTCATGGAACGACTTCAGAGCCGGATGCGTAACGTTCAGCCAGGGAGTCAGCTTCTCGATGGCTGCCTGATGGCGGTACTCCTGCACGAGCGTCCGGATTTCGGACTTCAGGTCCTTGCTGATCTGCAGTTGCTGTTCAACGATCGCGGGAATGTTCGTGCCGCAGTGGCCACAGAAACGTTCCCAGACAAGTTCGTTCTCACCACATTGCAGACACGGTGTTTCGAGCGACTCGCCACAGTCCCGGCAAAACCGTCGCGACGAATCGTTAAACACACCGCACGAACCACACTGACCTTCCTTAAGCTGCAGCA